>JBKHDZ010000070.1:0-9559 GCA_046541095.1 Alphaproteobacteria bacterium | reverse complement strand
ATTTGCCCATCACCATTCAATACGAAATCAAGGATACCGGCGTGTTTTATTTTGACACCAATGAGCCTGTTGACCAGATGAATATTATTGTCAGCGCCTCCGTGCGAAAATATACCTCGGCCAAGGAATTTCAGGATTTGTATAATGAGCGTGATGAAATCTCGCTGGCGGTGATTGAAGATGTCAAAGAGCAAATCTGCGAATACGGCATTAATATTCGCCGCATTGTGGTCGATGAACCTACAGCCCCGCAAGATGTGCAGGATTCCTATAACCGCGTGCGCGCTTCCGAACGTGAAAAAGATGCCGCCCAGAATGAGGCGGCGGCCGATTATATTCGCCGCGTGAAAGCCGCCGAAGCCGATAAGGAGCGCAATATCCTGATCGGGGAGGGGGTCGCAGGCTTTCGCCAGTCTATCGCGCAGGGCTATGCCGAAATCCGCAACCAGCTTGTGAAAGACGGCGTTGAGCCCGCCAATGCCGAGCGGTTTATGGAGGAAGCCATGCGCCTTGATACCATCCGCGATGTCGGCGATAAGGGCAATATGGTGATTGTCGTGCCGCAAGGCGCTAACCATAGCCAAGATCTCACCCCGCTATTGACCGGATCGCCGCTTTTAGAGCAGCTTGGAGAGAATTACCGCAAGAGAAATGCGGGTGATCAAAAGAAATCTGCATAATTTTTTAACATTTTCGCGTTTATAATGGGGTTTAAAGCTATGCACGCGCCGTGCATATCGCTATAAGCCTTCTATCGAAGGGTCAAAAAGTAATCACACAAAAACCGAAAAGAGAGTTTTTCTATGAGCAGCATCCTGACGCTTGTGGCTTCCGATCCCAAAGCCCATCCGCTCACCAAAAAGCATTTTAAGGAAATCGGCACGATTTCGGGCTTTTACAATATAGATGTAACGGGCAGTCCCGATTGGCTGGCCAAACATAAAGCCGCCGATATCATTGTATCGGACAAGCCGCAAAAAGCCCTGATCGAGCATTTGCGCGATTTTTTAAAAGACGATCAAATTGATCTTTTTGTGACAAAGCCGGGCAAGCGTCGTAAAAAACTGCTATTGGCCGATATGGATTCGACAATCGTTTCCTCCGAAACACTGGACGAGCTGGCCGCCTATGCCGGATTAAAAGATAAAATCGCCGAGATTACCCGGCGCGCCATGGAGGGAAAGATTGATTTCCACGCCGCCTTGCGCGAACGCGTGGGCTTGCTGAAAGGTCTGGATGCTACCAAATTACAGGAAACCCTTCAAGAAACGCAAGTTAACCCCGGCGCGCACAAGCTGGTTGAAATGATGCGGGCCAATAATGCGGGAAGCATTCTTGTTTCCGGCGGCTTTACATTTTTTACAGGCGCGATTGCCAAAGAAGTCGGCTTTGAGTTTCATCACGGCAATGTTTTGGAAATCGAAGGGGGCGTTCTTACAGGTACGGTTAAAGAACCCATTCAGGATAAAAATTCCAAACTCGCCTATTTACGGCAATATTGCGAGGATATGGGCCTTGAGGCCGAAGATGTTCTGGCCATTGGCGACGGGGCCAATGATATCCCGATGCTCAAAGCCGCTGGGCTGGGCATAGGATACTACCCCAAACCCGCCGTAGCCGATGCCATTGATAATATCATCCTGTATGGGGATTTGAGCGCCTGTCTGTACGCCCAAGGGTATAAATTCTAAATAAGCCCGATTTTTACCATAATCAAGAAACGAAACCTTAACGCTCTGTCTTTACAATCAAAAATGGGGTATGATTTTAAACAGGGTGTTTCTTCCCGTCTTTTCCCTTTTTATCTGCGTAAAATATCAATGTTAATGATGAAGAAGGTTTTTAGTCCCGATGACAGAACAATGGCAATATCTGGTTACCAATACTGAACTGGAAGACCTGATTACCTTATATTGTAATGATTTCACCGCCAATGCACGCGCGGGGCGATACGGGCCGATTACGGGCCGTGACCGCGAGGTTGATGAAACCATTTTGATCTTGCTGCAAAAAGGGCGTAAAAATGCCGTTCTTCTGGCCCCTGCCGGTGTGGGTAAAACCGCGATGGTGGTCGCTCTGGCCCAGAAAGTGGCCGAAGGGGACGTGCCCGAATATTTGAAAGATTGCCGCCTTTTGGAAGTTGATCTGGCGCGTATGGCCGCAGGAACATCCGGCCCGGCAGAATTTCAGGAGCGTTTTATCCCGCTTTGTAAAGGCGTGGCTGAGCGCTATTACAACCCCGATAACCCGCGCATTATTTTGTTTCTGGATGAAATTCACCAGATTATGCCGAATTGTGAAGGCTCGTCTTATGCCGGCCTGTCCGATGTGATGAAACCTTATCTGACAGCCGGAGATTTGATGGTCATCGGCGCCACAACGCTGGATGAATTCCGCATGTATGTGGCCACAGACCCCGCGCTGGACAGGCGTTTCCAAAAAGTTTTCCTGAATGTTCCCAATGTGGTGGAAACCTACCGCATTATGAAATCGCTGCGCCCGGGCTTTGAAAAACATCACGGCGTTACCATTTCCAATATTTTGCTGATGCTTATTGTTCATATGACAGAAGAGCATATGCGCAAACGAAACCAGCCCGATAAATCCATCATCACAATGGATTCATCCATGGCCTATCACGTCAAAAACTTCGGTAAAGGCACGGAAGTCGATATCAATTCGATTTATTACATGGTGGGGCGGGAAACAGGTTTAAACAAACAAGCCCTGCATGATGAAAAGAAATTCCAGCGCATTGTCAAACATGTGATGCAGGTCGAGGGCGAAGAAGATATTTATTACATTTAGGATCAATCAAGCCGCGATTATTTCCAGGCGCAGAAAACTTTAAACCCGCCTGCCTGCGCTATCATTTCAAAATTATAAAAATAACGCTCCAAAGCCGCTTCGTAAGGAAGATGCATATTGGCCACCATGAAAAGGCGGCCTTTCTTGCGCAAGGAGGCGCTGGCGCTATTGATAAAGCTCACACCGATATCGCTATCCGTTTTCTTGCCCTCGTGAAAAGGCGGGTTCATAACAATCCAGTCATATACGCCCTTTAATTCAGGGTGCGGCGCTGTTAAATCCAGCCATAGCCCGCGTTTTTGCACCTCGAAATCCGCGAGATTACGTGCACAAATATCCAATGCGCGAAAATCGGCATCACTATAATCCAGCGCTTTGATTTTGCGGTTTTTCTCTAGCGCCGCGCGGCAAAGATAGCCATAGCCACACCCAAAATCCGCGCCTTTTCCTTTCAGATCATTGGGGAGGGTATCAGCCAGAAGGGCCGAGCCTTTATCGATTTTATCCCAGCCGTAAAGCCCGGGACGCGAGATAAAGCCTTGCGCAATCTGCTGATCTTTATCCTGACCCAGCCATTTTTGAGCATAGGAGTCATTCAAATTATCAGGGCGCCGCGCCCAGACCACCCGCGCCTTGTTTTTGGAGTGTTCTGCAATATTGTCAAAACCAAGATTTTCGAGCATTTTTTTAAGCCGCGTGCCGCCCGCTTTATTATCAGCCGCCATCACTAACAGCCCGCCTTGTTTTAAAGCCATCGCCGCACGAGCCAGCAGGGTTTCGCTCTCGCGCTGGTTTTTACTCGCCAGAAGCAGGGCCGTGTCATAATGACCTTCTTTGACCTCTCGCGGGTCGGGGATGAGATCATAGTTCGAGCTTTCTATTTCCTGCGCGAATGGCTTGAAAACCTGCTGGATATGTATGGTTTCCGCGCCCAGCTTTGCGAGTATGGGATGGAAGCGCCCGTTCAAAAATGCAAGCGTTTTGCCCTGCAGATCATCGTGCAATGATCCATCCATCAGCGGCAAGAATAGCGTGTCCAGTTCGGATTTCATGGCAAAAAGAATAGCACAGAATAGAAATAAATTTCGCGGGGAATCTTCCTAAACATTTGGGTGGGTTAGGAAAACGCCCCGCGATAAGCCGCAAGATAACTTGCGAAACCTTTTTAAATTTTAAATAACAGAACCCTGATCGACAATCAGCGTGCCGTTTTGCACCAGCAAGTCCAGCCCTTCTGTCAGGCTGACGCCTTCCAACGTTGCAATAGTCTGGAAATCCGTGCCCTGACCATCGGCATTGACTTGCAAAATCGTATCGGCGTTATTTTGGTCGATCACCAGCTGGATGAAGTTTTCCAGATCGCTTGAAAGCTCGTCATAGCCTTCCAGAATTTCCGAGATATCCAGCTTATCAATGCCGGCTTCAAAATCCTTGACCGTATCGCTGCCATCCAGAGAATTAAAGACAAAGGTATCGGAGCCTGTACCACCATTTAAAACATCATCGCCGGAACCACCGATCAGAATATCATCGCCGCCTTCGCCGTAGAGAACATCATTGCCAGCGCCCCCATCAAGGATATCATTACTTTACTCGCTCTGGTCGATGGCAGTTTCATTGATATCGATTTCGAACAAAACATCTTCAAAATCGGCATCGCCCAGATTTTTCAAATCTTCAAAGCCGATTTTCAAAACCTCGTTATCACCTTCGTTGGCAAGGCCCGAAACCGTATGTATTTTACCATCGGCATTCAGATCGGCCGAACCACCGCGCTCTGTTGTATGGTAAACCTCGCCTTTCAATTCTTCGTAGGAAGTGCCGTTATCATACACAACAGAGATATCATTGCCGTCATCGTAAATGGTGGCTTCGCGCTCATTGGCACCGCCCAGATCATAGATAAATCGTATGCTACCGCTTTCGGAAGTATCCATATCATCATAGCCCTTATTGCGGCGATCACCATTGGCAATGATGAAAAAACCGAAATCTCCTGCGCCCGGAATATCAATCTGGTGGGCAATATCAAAACCCGCTGTTTTCACATTCTCCCAGAGTAGCGAAGCCATCTGGATTGTGCCATCCTCGGCAATATTATAAATGCCAAGGGAATTGTTATAACCCGCATGACCTTTTTTGAATGTCAAAGACGCTGTTGCATCAAAATCGACATTCAAATTCGGGTCTTTGACCCCCAATGAAGGTTCCCCCGGCGGATCCAATGTACGGATATTCTTGCGCTCGATTACATCCGGGAAAGGAACATCGTCATTGAATTCCTTATCAACGATAAACGGAGCCGTATTATTGCCGCCATATAAAATATCATCGCCAGCGCCGCCCAGAAGCGTATCCGCGCCTTCGCCGCCAAGCAAGATATCATTGCCGCCCTCGCCGTAAATCGTATCGGCACCATTGCCGCCGCTCGCACTATCATCGCCCGAACCAAGCAAGACCTCGGATGTTTTGTAATTGCCATCCATGGTAACCACATCATCATCTGCGCCCGCATTGATGAGAACTTCGGTGATGCCTTTATCACCTGTAAAATCAATGCTATCCATGCCCGCACCCGATTGGATATCAAAGACATTCGACCAGCCTGCATTATTCGTAAAGGCATCCACGGTAATCGTATCATTGCCATCACCCGTTGTGATAAAGCCGCGCTTGGCATCGGTGATTGTTACAGTAGAGTCTCCGCCATTGCCAAAACTTACATCGGTATGCACAAAATTATTCAGGCTGATATTGCCCGCGCCATCCGAAGAAACTTCAATATTCTTCATCGAATTCCAGGCGCTATCCAAGGTAACGCTGGCGCTATCAACATCGGCAAAGCTATAGGATACTTGCGCGGAAGATGACGCGCTTGCCACATCCATTGTTTGCGCATCAACGCTTTCTACTATACCGTAACCGGTAGGGCGAAGGTCATAGCCATCCGTACTATCAATAAATTTGGTGGCGATATTATCGTGGCTGACGCGAATATCCAGATTGGTATCGACATAATCAATTACATCGGCCACATCCAAGGTCACACTTGCCGTATCGCTGCCGCCCTGTCCATCCTTGAGCGTATAATTAAAGCTATCCTGCCCGAAGAAATCAGTCACGGGCGTATAAGTGAAATCACCATTGGCCAGCAACGCGACTGTTCCGCCTTGCACGGTGGTAAATGTGCCGGCCACAACACTTAAGGTACCGCCGTCATTATCACTATCATTATCCAGAACATTACCGCTGATTTGCGTATCTTCATCGCCGCTGAATACATCATCTTGCGCAACAGGGGCTTCATTGGGTTTTTCAACGCTGCGTAAATCCAGCGTGGTAGCATCAGAAAATTCTACGCTGTCAATGCCCGAACCATTATCAAGAAGCTGGTTTTGGATAGTGATACTGCCATAGCTTCCGGCATTTAAAATCAGATCATTGCCGACAAATTCAAACGTGATATCGCTTTCCAAAACAGTATCGGTAAAAGTAATTGTATTGATTTCCGAAGACGCATCTTCAATGATAATGTCATTTCCGAAATCACCGCTTGCAACACTGAAAATATAATTATCTTCCCCTGCGCCGCCAAGCAGAACATCATCACCCGTGCCGCCATCAAGCGTATCATTGCCCGTCCAGCCGCTTAAATAATCATTATCAGCTTGTCCTTGTAAAGTGTCATGGCCGGGCCCGCCATCCAGAATATCATTACCACCTCCGCCCGAAATAATATCATCGCCGACATTGCCCCAAAGAACATCATCACCAAGACCGCCGGAAATATTGATACCGTTACTTACAATATGAACCGTGCTGGACAGGTCAATAACATCCCCGCCATTACCGGCAATCACCGTTTCGATGTTATCAAATGTCTGGTTGCCCGCCCCATCATCAATAAACAAAACATCGCCATTATTGGTCAAAAGCAAAATATCATTGCCGCCAAGGCCGTCATAGGTAGAGTTATTGACGTTTTTTTCCTCATCATCAATGCTGATCGTATAGCCCGAATACGCATTGGTCAGCGTTACAGACAAATTCTGTAATGTGCCGGAAAAAGAAATAAAATCGTTATTATTGGTTGCCATGTTATCCCCGTTATTATTATTTTTTAGCAACATTCCAAAGATGAGTTTTGAAAGCATGCCCCAAACACCATCTTATAATAATTAATAATAACTCAAAATTAGTTAACATTTTATGTAAATAGTTAATATCTTAATATATTTATTAATTCTCATACTGGCCAAAGCAAAAGAAAAGCTGTAAAACCCCATCCATGAGTACGCCCAAAACACACCCAGCATCGCGCAGAAATCTGACGGAAGGCTCGATTGAGCGGCATTTGATACGCCTGACCTTGCCCATGACGTGGGGTATTTTTGCGATTATCAGCTTCCAGCTTGTCGATACCTTTTATATATCCTTGCTGGGCACGACCGAGCTGGCCGCGCTCAGCCTGACATTTCCTATTACCATGGCTGTTTTCTCGCTTTTTATAGGCTTTCAAATAGCCATGGCCTCGGTCGGATCACGCCTGATTGGCGGCGGTGACATGGAAACCATGCGCCGCGTGACCACCCATAGTGTCCTGCTGGTTTTTGTGCTGGGTATGATTATCGCGGCCTTGGGGCTTTATTTTCATGACCCTATCTTCCGTCTGGTCGGTGCCAATGATGAAAGCCTGCCCCTTGTCTGGTCGTATATGTCGGTCTGGTTTGCGGGCGCGGTTTTTGTGACCGTTCCCATGATTGGCAATGCGGCCATGCGTGCCGATGGAGATTCCTTCACGCCAGCCGTTGTGATGACAATAGTTGCCTTTATCAATATTATACTGGACCCGATTTTGATTTTCGGCCTGTTCGGTTTTCCAAGGCTGGAATTACAAGGCGCGGCCATGGCCACAATTTTTGCCAATGCCTGCGCCATGGTGACGGGGCTTTATATCAATTATTTCCGCAAAAACCTGCTCTGTAGCCCTTTTGATTTACAGCTGGACAAATTCAAGGATTCTGCAAAGCGCCTGCTCTTTATTGCTTTGCCGGCAGGCTTAACCAACACAATTCAGCCGCTGGTGAATGCTTTCATCTTTTCCATGCTGGCCGTGTACGGGGAAGAAGCCATCGCCGCCTTTGGTGTCGCCACCAGAATAGAAGCCTTTTGCTTTGTGATCCTTATGGCTCTGGCAACAGGCATGGCGCCGATTATCGGGCAAAACTGGGGTGCACAAAAATTTGATCGCGTACACCACACTTTAAAAGTCGCCATACGCTTTAATTTTTTCTGGTCGCTCTTTGTGGCGCTCGTGCTGATCGTTTTTGGCCGCCAGATTGCTGGCATATTTACAGATGATCCCGAAATCATCAAAATCATGGTCTTGTTCTTTATGATGGTTCCGGCCTCCTATGCGTTCGGCAATCTGATTATGGGCTGGGGCTCTGCCTTTAATGCAATGGGAAAACCCGCCAGATCGGTGATGATGATTGTGACCCGCATGGTTATCCTGCTTATCCCCGCCCTCTATATCGGCCAGCATTTTTTTGGTATCATGGGGATATTCGGCGCGATTGCGGCCGTCAATGTGGCCGCGGGCATCTTTTTCCATCTTATGAACTGGCGTTATTGCAAGCGGCAGGAAGAAACCATACAACAATAAAGCAATGAAAGAACTCGAACTTTTAACCCCGACCGTAATTCTGCTTTGCATCGGGTTTTTGGTGATTTTCGCCTGCCGCTTTATGCGCATCTCGCCCATTATCGGTTTTTTGATTGCGGGTCTGGTTATCGGCCCGCACGGTATGGACTGGATTGAGGATACGCCCACCACGCATTTACTGGCCGAGCTGGGCGTTGTTTTTCTGCTCTTTGATATCGGCCTGCATTTTTCCACCAAATCCGCCTGGAAATTACGCAAGGACCTTTTCGGGCTGGCCCCGCTTCAAATGCTGATAACAGGCATTATTCTGGCCTCGACCTTGAAATTCATCTTCGGTATTTCGGGCGATTTCGCCTTGCTGGCAGGATTTGCGCTTGCACTATCCTCCACGGCTGTCGTCATGCAGATTATCGGCGATTTAAAACAAACCGAAAGCCCTGTCGGCCAATCGGGCAAGGCTGTTCTGATTTTTCAGGATCTGGTTGCCATCTTCCTATTGATTTTTGCCGATGCGGTGGGAAGCGGGGAAAACCTTACACCACTCGTGATCGGCGCGCTTTCCAAAACCGTGCTGGCCTTCATCGCCGCCATTGTCTTGGGCCAATATATTCTAAGCCCCCTTATGAAGCTGGTCATCAAATATGATGACCCCGAAATGTTTACGGTGCTGGGGCTGGCCATTGTAATGCTCACCGCGCTGACGACCGCCTCGGCCGGACTTTCTTTAACGCTCGGCGCTTTTCTGGCGGGCATGGTTCTGGCCGAAACGCCCTTTCGCGTGCTTTTGCAAAGTGAGTTGCGACCGTTTCGCTCGCTTTTGATCGCTTTTTTCTTCATGACGATCGGCATGATGTTAGAACCCGCCGTTATCGTAGCGCAAGGCGATATTGTTCTTGGCTTTCTGGCTCTGCTTATCAGTGTTAAAGCCGCCATTATCGGCGCGCTCACCTTTATATTCCGCAAACCCGCCCATCATGCCATCCAGCTTTCTTTCCTGCTGGCGCAGGGCAGTGAATTTGCCTTTGTTATCTTTGCCATGGCCAGCGTCAGTGCAGGCATGGGCAGCGCCATTAGCCAGCAACTGAT
>JBKHDZ010000069.1:0-9560 GCA_046541095.1 Alphaproteobacteria bacterium | reverse complement strand
CGCTAAAGCCCTGAATTTTCATGAGCTCAATAATCTTGCGCTGTTTTTCGGGCAAATCCTGCAAAATTTTCTCGATATCCTTTAATTCGCCCGAAAATTCAGATGAGGTTACATGGCTTGACTGAAATTCCGGGTTATCGAGCCCGGTCTGCATATCGCGCTTTCTATTATAGTGCGTGCGCAGAAAATCGGCTTTGCGAAAATTCACAATCGCCATAAGCCACGGAATAAAAGGACGATCGGGGCTGTATGTGCGTAAGGATTTATGAACAGAAATCAAAACTTCCTGCGTAATATCTTCGGCCCAGTCGGGATTGGCAAGCCGCGGCATTAAAAAGTTGCGGATATAGACGGCCAATTCGCCCAGCAATAAGTGATAGGCTTTTTTATCGCCCGCCTGTGCCATGACGGCCAAATCATGCCATTTAATTTCATTATTAGACGTGAAAGGTGAATTTTTATTTTTGGAGGACACGACGTAAGACGGCCTTTATAAAAAATGGTCGGAGTGGACGGATTCGAACCGCCGACCCACTGCTCCCAAAGCAGTTGCGCTACCAGGCTGCGCTACACTCCGATTTTCTAGAAAAGTAGATATACACAAGGCAATATCTTTTCGCAAGCTTTTTTCAAGAAGATACGGCCCTAAACTTTATTCTGTATGGCGATTTTTGAAAACCGTATGCAAAATCGTATCACCCTCTTCTATGCCAAGTTCGTTTGCCATACCGCCGTTAATTTCCAAAACCGCATAAGACGGATTAGGTGATGAAATCAGACTACGGTCCAAAGGTTTGGCCATATGGTGAATATGATCAATGCGGCCATATTGGTCGATAAAAATGATATCGAGAGGGATTAGCGTATTATCCATCCAGAAAGACCGCTTAGCCATCGCGTTAAACACAAATAACATACCGTGCATTTTCGGCATGGATTCGCGGTACATCAAACCGCGTTGCTGTTCTTTGGGATGAATGGCAAGTTCCAATGAAAAATAGTAATCCTGGCCGTCTTGCGTGCGAATGACCAGATCATTTTCGTAATTATCCAGATCGTATTGCTCGTCAGCATTGCGGAATTTTCGCTCTTCTTTCCAGCGTTCCTTAATGCTTTTTAAATGGCGCGCTTGCCCATCTGCCGGAGAAATTTCTTGCGTTTGCGCTTCAGGAGGAACAAGTGGAGAATTATTGCTCGTCTCGCCCTCATCAACAAACATGTCGAATTGCTCGGCCTCTTCGGGGATAGGCTCATCCATTTGCGGCGCTGTTAAATCCATCGGCTCTGTGTAGGCATCAGATTCGCTGATTATTGCGCTTTTATCGGCGTAAACCACGCCGCCCAGAATGACCATGATGCCCGCAAATAAAAGTGCGGCAAGACCTAAATATTTTTTACGTGCCGGAAATAGCATTTTTCTCAATTCCTCCTTGCTCATCCTGAATACGCTCCAATTCATTGATCGTTGATTCCTCATTTATCAGTCCGGCAAATTTCCGGCTTTCCTCTTCCACAACAAAAACGGGACTTCCATGCTCTACCAAAGCCTGAACGCCAACCCAAATCGCCGCATCGGGCGGCAAGGTTTCAAATTCGCGCTCCATAATGGCATGAACAGGCAACGGCTTGACTTTGCGCAAACGTTTGGCAATACCGGGCGCGGCACCAACGGTTTTGATGTCGGCTACAGGCGTTCCACTGCCAACCTCGACGGAAACAGGCAACAGGTTTTTCAAAAGAACCTTCATATCAACATAGCCAAGCAAAGCGCTGTTTTCATCAAGAACAACTATTGTATGACAATCTTTCTTTTTACGCAGCTTGGCCAAAACATCTTCAACCGTTTCATCGGGTTTGGCGATGAGCACATGTTCAACCATAGCGGAATGACAGGGCATATTTACAGGCATCCTTTTTGTTTCAGGTCCCTATAGTAAAGGAATTATACAAAGATAAAAACGAAAAATATTGATGGAATACGAGCAATACGCTATTTTCAAGAAAAACTAATATAAACAGGGATACATCATATGGACAATCTGGCAGATAACTTTCGGCCACCCGAAGCCCTTTCGCAAAGCGAGGATGACCGCAAAAAGAAAACACCACACAAGAAAAGCGATCAAAGCCCAAAGCGCCCGCCACTCACGCAGGTACCGACACACAATCTGCAAGAGCGTGAAATTTTTCTGGATGACAGCATCAACAAGACAAGCGTTAAAAGCGCGATTTTACAGTTACGCGCCCTGGCAAGACAGAACAAAGAGCCCATTACCCTGCATTTAAATTCACCGGGCGGCTCTGTTTATGACGGACTTGCTTTATACGACACGATGCGCGAATTGATGAATGATGGCATTATCATCAAAACCAAAGCTTATGGATTGGCTGCCTCTATGGGTTCTTTCCTGCTCAGTGCGGGAACGCCCGGCTATAGAAGCATCCTCCCGACCTCAAGAGATATGACCCATCAACCCTCAAGAGTCTTAAATGGATCTTCCAAAGAAGAGGAGATTCAAAATGCGGCCAAAAGCTCTGCGCAAACACGCCGCCGCATGGAAATGCACTATCTGCATTTTATGGGGCTGGATTATAAAGATGAACAGGCGCAGGCTTTATTAAAAGAATATATGAGCCCTGATGTATATTTAAACGCCTTTATGGCCAAAAAGCTGGGTCTTGTCGATCATATAGCGATGGTCGATGCCAATAACAAGCCCGACGGCAGCCTTTCACAAGAGTTTTTAAAGCGCTCGATCGAAATTGATGCGTATTTAAACGAGGTGGAATATGATGAAATTGATACATCACCCGGCTCAACCGACCCGTTGCGGCATGTAAAAAAACTGGTGGAATACAGAGAGCAATATCTGGCCGTCCAAACGCAAAAAGCTGTTGATCATAGTAATGACAACCCCACGCCTGCCTGCCCTTAAAAAAGCGCTTAGTTGGATTACTATGCTGGCGCCTTAGAGGTTTTCAAGAAAATCAATGGCATGGTCCATCACCCCATGCACATGCAAATCGTTATGCCCGCCATTGCCCAAACGCACGAATTTTTTCGGGCTTTTTGTAGCATTGAAGAGATTTTCCGCATGCTTGATGGGGATGATACCATCGCGCTCTGCATGGATGAATAATACCGGCACTTTGATGTTACCAATTTTATCTATACTGCGATATTGATCGATCATCAGCCAGTCAACAGGAAACATCCAATACATATTCTTGGCCACTTCAGCCGTAGAATCATAGGCGCTTTCCAATATAAGCGCGCGCGCATTAAATTCACTCGCCATTTGCACGGCCACGCCCGTTCCGATTGATTCGCCATAAAGAACCATATTTTCTATGGGAATACCCTGCTCGGTGTGTAGCCATGCAATATAGGCCCGCGCATCCTGATAAAAGCCCTGCTCGCTTGGCCTCCCGTCATTGCCACCATAGCCGCGATATTCGGCAAATAAAACACCGTGACCAGCATCGCGCAAAGCCTGCACCTTTTGCATACGGGCAAGATATTCCTGACCATTGCCGTGGAAATAAACGATCGTATAGCCGCTTTCCTGCAATGATCGCGGCCAATACCAGCCTTTTACGCGAATGCCCGAATCAGGCTCTATTTCAGCGATTATGGGCGCATCTATGCCATATTGGGTAGCCTCCCCCATCGGCCCACCTGGAAAATACATAAAACTGCGCTGAAAAAGATAGAGATACCCGGCCAACGCGCAATAAACCAATATAAAAGCTATGATAATATCCATATTGCGCCTTAATCTTGATTTACCTTGCATCGTAGAATTACAACCCCGCTTGATACATACTGGCATAAACGCCTTTTTTCTTGATAAGCTCGTCATGTTTACCGGTTTCAACAATTTGCCCCTTATCGAGCACAATAATCTGGTCTGCATTCTGGACCGTAGAAAGGCGGTGTGCAATAACGATTGTAGTGCGACCTTTTTCCAATTCTTTCAATGCCTTCTGCACTAATTGTTCAGATTCATTATCAAGAGCGGACGTGGCCTCATCCAGCAATAATATCGGCGCATCGCGCAAGATGGCGCGGGCAATGGCAATGCGCTGCTTCTGCCCACCAGACAGGCGTACACCATCCTCTCCCAGAATTGTCTGGTATCCATCGGGCATACCCTCAATAAATTCGTGGGCGGCGGCCATTTTCGCAGCCTCGATAACTTCGCTCTCACTCGCCTCCGGCTTGCTATAGCGGATATTGCTTAGAACCGTATCATCAAAAATCGTAATATCCTGTGATACGAGAGCCATGTGAGATCGCAAGGATTTGAGGCTAAGATCGCGCAAATCATGGCCATTTATCGTAATTTTACCGCCGCTCACATCATAAAAACGCGGGATAAGGTTAATGATTGTGCTTTTACCACCCCCTGAAGGCCCCACAAGTGCGGTCACCTTTCCAGGCAAAGCTATAAATGATATTGAATTCAGTGCTTTATCATCGGCTTCTTGATATTGAAAATTAACTTTGGAAAACGCGATTTCCGGCGCTTTCACATTCAAATCCAGCGCATTATCGCTATCTTGAATACGAATATCGCGGTCCATCAGGGCAAAAACGCGCTCAGCAGCGCCTAAACCCATTTGCAGTGCATTATTGAGTTTTGCCAGCTTTTTCATCGGCTCATACGCCATAATAAAGGCAGCCATAAAGGCTCCCAGCTGGCCGGCGGTCATTGCACCGCTTGCAACCTGCATACCGCCATAGCCGATTACACCCATGAGAACCAGCCCCACCAGAATTTCATTGACGGGTGTGGACAGATTTCCGACACGTACAGACTTGATATTCAATTTTTTAACGCTATCAATGGCTTGCCCGCATCTCTTACTTTCATAAGCTTCCATCCCGTACGCTTTTACCTGCCTGATGCCATGAAAAATCTGGGAGAGAATATCGGAAAGCCCTGCCATTTCGTCCTGAATATCGCCAGATACTTTACGCAATTTTCGCCCGAGATAAGAAACAAACCCTGCCGCGAAAGGAAAAATGATAAAAGCCGCAATCGAAAGCTTCCAATCCTGATAAAACATCACGGCAATGAGAAAAATCAGGGTCAGCGTACTTTTCCCAAGCCCTGTTAAGCTGTCGGATACAGCCACCCGCATGACATTTACATCGTTAATAACTCGCGAGATCAACTGGCCGCTTGGGTTGGCATGAAAAAATGCCAGATCCATGCCCATAAATTTATCAAACAAGGATTTTTGAATATCGGCGACAATGGACTGGCCTATTTTGTTCATAATGATGGTATGCAGATAAGTGGCAATACCACGCACAAAAAAGACGCCAAATACCATAGTAGCGATCAGCCAGACATTATTGCCCCGCCCGTCCGCGCTTAGAACATCATCCAAAACGGGTTGCATTAATTGCGCAATACCTGCCGTCATGGCCGCCGCCACGGCCATAAACAAAAACGCCACCCCCAACTGCCCCAAATAAGGGCGCAGATACTCGCGAATAAGCCTTTTTACAAGCGATAGCGTTTTTTTATCCAGTATGTCTTCTTTGTTATGTGGCATTGCAACACGTCTAATATACGTTCCATTATTCTTTTTATGATAGAATCCAAATATAGATTATTTTTCACATGGTTATGACACAAAAAAGCGTAAAAAGAAAACATGGAAGGTGATATTCCCGGCATCAGGCCGGAAAACGGTATTAAGGGTGTAGGTTTGGCTTTAGGCAGCGGCATGGCCAAAGGCTTTGCGCATATAGGCGTATTAAAGGTACTGACCCGGCACGGGATTGTCCCTTCACTTGTGGCCGGCACCTCTATGGGTGCTGTTGTGGGTGGATGTTATCTCGCCGGAAAAATGCAGGAGCTTGAGAACTGGTCAACCTCCCTTACGCGTTTGAATATTTTCTCTTACCTTGATTTTAGAGTACGTAGCGCCGGCCTTATTGGCGGTAACAAGTTGACAAAATTGCTGGATGAGCATTTTGCCGATCTGATGATCGAAGATTTACCGCATCCTTTCATTGCGATTGCCTCTGATTTGAAAACGGGCCATGAAATCTGGCTACGCAAGGGGTGCTTGCAAGATGCCATGCGCGCCTCCTTTGCTCTGCCCGGTGTTTTCCCGCCCGTCGAATTCAACCACCGCCTGCTGGTGGATGGCGCGCTTGTTAATCCTGTTCCTGTTTCTGCCTGCCAATCTATGGGCTCGCGCATGACCATCGCGGTTGATTTAAATGCGGATATGATCGGCAAGGCAGGCGATCCCGACAAAAAATACCAGAAAGTGGCCGGATTTGATGTGTTCGATGATCAGGAGGTTGATCAGGAAAGTCAGGGGTTGTTCAAAAAATCGGGGCTAACCAAGCGCTTATTCCGCCGCGAAGAGAATAACCCCAGCCTGTTTGGCGTTATGGTTTCAGCCCTGAACATTATGCAGGACCGTTTGACACGCTCACGCTTGGCGGGTGATCCGCCCGATATTCATATCAAGCCCGAAATCGGGCATATCGGCATACTGGAGTTTGAAAAGGCCGAGGAATTGATTGCTCTTGGGGAAGAAGCTGCTCTCAAAGCCTTACCGCAAATTCAGGCCGCTATGGAGGTTTTGTTACCGCCGCCCACCTTGGAAAAGTTTTACCGCGACAGACGCTGAATTTAGAATAAATTTACGCTTTAACCGCGCGTTTACGATGCTTGCGGTCGGGAAGAGCTTTCCCCCACACAAGTCTGTTCACCATATAATTCGGCTTCACATTGTTAAAACGCGCACATAAAAGCTGAAGCGCCTTGTTCAATTCATTCCGGTCTTTAACATTTTTAAAGGCTCCGGCGTGCAAACCGCTTTTGACAAGGCAAGTATCAATATTGGCCATCGAGCCGCCCAGAATATCATGCGCCATCGCATCGCCAATCATAACCGTTTGACCGGGATAAATATCTTTTTCCTGCAGGATTTTAATACAGTGATTGAAAATCGGCTGGTGAGGCTTGCCGATATAATGCACAACGCCGCCAAAATCCTGATAGCGCGCAGCGATACTTCCCGCTCCCATATATGAATTGGCGCCGACAACGGCCTGCGAATCCGGATTGGCACAGAGCGCCTTTAATCCGCGCTGCGCACCCTTGCGCAAAACCGCCTCATAATCTTCCAGCGTTTTTTGCGGCGCATCCGAGCCACTGATTAACAAAAACTGCGCTTCGGCAATATCATCTACAATCTCGATATCCAGCCCCTCAACGACAGATCGGTCATTTCCGCGGCTCATCAAATAACATTTGGCACCAAGGTTTTGAAAAAATCCTTCATTTTGATCGCGCAAACCGCGAAACGTCATCTCGCCGGATGTAACAATCACATCATACAGGCTGGGTGTAATACCAATTTTTTTCAGGCGCTCTTTGTTCGCATCGGCCGTTTTACCGGAATTGGAGAGAATAATAATAAATTTATTGCGCCCTTTTAACTCCTTTAAGCACTCTACAACCCCGTCATAAGGTTTATGACCATCGTGCAAAACGCCCCACTGATCAATAATAAAGCCGCTATAGCTATCGGAAATATCGGAAATCCCCTGGCAGAATTTTGTCGTTGTCATGCGTGATATGCCTTATTTGCCTTTTTGTGAAATCAAAAAACGGACTTCGCCCCCATAATTGGAAAGCAAAGCCGTATCATATCATTAAACGATGAAATCCTTAAGATGCTTTTAAGACGGTGCGATCAAATTTCGATTCTTTGCCCGCCACCGCACATAGAGCCATATACAGTTTGCCGACATCGCTCGAGGCGAAGGTCGAGGTCAACAAAGCGCCATGATCGTTTTCCGTTGCCTGGCTGTATAATTCCTCGAACTGGCGAATATAGCGCTGAACATAGGTGCGGAATTCCGTATCGCCCGCAAATTTATCGCGCGCTTTTTCAATCGAAATTTTTTCATCCAGATGTGCTAATTTGCGCGTAAAGGCACCGACATCGCCTTTCTGGAACATTTTCCATGTTTTTTCGGAAATCTCGCCATCAACCATGCGTGTCAAGTCAACCGACATGGAATGCAGGCTCTCGATAATAAATTTCGCCGCGCCCATAAAGGCTTCACGCTGTGATTTAAGCTGTGCTCCCGCAATTTTATCTGCAAAGGCACGCGCATCTTCAGAAGCCTTGAACAGCGCTTCGGATTGACGGCCAAAGGTGGAGACCGATTTATTGACCGAAGCCACCGTTTCTTCGGATACCATCATCAAGCGTTCGGCTTCTTCAGCCAGATTGCGGCGGGATTTTTCGATTTTTGCCCCCACATCATTGGCCGCATGCCCCATATCATCGACATAAGCGGTCAGAAGCGATACGGATTTGCTGAGCCTTTCGGCTGTTTCGGCTGACGCATTGCCCACTAGTGCTGCTTGCGCCCGCAATTCATCGCCATAGTTTTCCGATGTTTTCAAGGACGCCTTCATCTGTTCGGCCACTTCCCGGGCACGCGCCGAGAAGCTATCACTTGTTTTGCGCAAGGATGACAAGCTCTCATTGGCTTGATCAAGCAAAAGATCGGCCTCCAGTTTAATTTTGGAAACCATCTCGCGGGTAAGATCAAGTGTTTGCGAGGATGTGGATTGCAAGCGCGCATTTTCATCACGCACTTTTTGTCCGGCCGTTTGCAGGTTATCGCTGGCATTTTCTGCGGCAGAATTAACCGTATTTGCCTGATTAACGAACTCACTGCCCGCATCCTCAAGCTGCGCAATGGCTTGCCCCACTGTCGAGGACATTTCATGGAATTGCTCGTTAATGACACCTTGCACGGATTCCACCTTCAAAATGGCCTGATCGGTCAGCAGGTGAATATCGGTCGAGCTGTTTTCCAGGGATTCGGAAATTGCCCGAATACGATCTTCCGCAGACAATGCCGCCTTTTGAATATCATCCACGCGCTCTTTCATATGATCGCTGGAGGATTTCAAGATACCGGAAGCTTCTTCGGCGCCCTCACTCAATTCTTTAAGGCGCTCATCAAACACCACGCTGATCTGCTGTAGCTTTTCCAAAGAGCTGTCGGTGGAAATTTCAAAGCCTGATTTAAGTTTTTCAAAGCGTAAATGCGCCTCTTCGGCCTGCTCTATGGCCCGTGTGTAAACCGGCTCGATATCACTGGCTGAATTCTCCAAGGCCTTCTTGACCATGACAACCGATTCCATGGCGTTTTCGGCCTGACGCTTCAGCAAGGCAATCTTGCCGTCAAGCGATTGGTCAATACCTTGCAAATCTTTGAACGCCTGTTCGGTGAACTCTGTAATATCGCGCGTACGCATGGAAATTGTGCCCGAGAAATTCTCCATGCCGCTCACGGCTTTTTCGGATATTTGCTCCATGCTACTGCTTTGCGTTTCAAGGGCTTCACGCACTTTTTCAATATTGCGTAGCGATAGATCTACCTGCTCGGTCAATGTGTCTTTTTGCTTGCTGATTTGTTCATTAATAGTGCGGCTATTGCCTGCAATCTTCCCTGAAAGCGCGGCAATTTCCTGTGCTTGACCACGCAAAACGCCTCT
>JBKHDZ010000068.1:0-9608 GCA_046541095.1 Alphaproteobacteria bacterium | reverse complement strand
AGAGGATTTTATGAATAGTAATAAACTATTATTGGCTACATGTACTTTGGCACTTGTTGCCGGAGGTGCATTCTATGCTTATGCAGAATTTGCCGAAAAGCCAAATCAATATGCGGATTCCTTTTGCGAGGATCTGGAAAATCCAAAAGCATATGATAAGCATAATGCGGCACACCACCAAATGCTTATTCCGGGACAAGGGGAATGGGTTTTCAGAACGGATAACGATTTTCGCACCGATTGGAATGCCAGCGAGAAAACCCTGCGTTATCTTCAAAATATGCAAGCGGCTATGAAAGAGCATAACGCCGAATTGATCGTGGCCATCCCGCCGACCAGAGGATTGGTGCATAGCGATCAAATCTCTCAGGAATATCTTGAGAAATATGGCATGACCAATACAGATGCAATCTGGAAAGATTACGCCAATATGCTGCAAAAAATGAAAAATGCAGGAATTAATGTGGTCGGCGCGACGCAAAAGCAGGCCAGGGGCGATGATTTCTATTATAAACGCAATCATCACTGGACTGCCGAAGGTGCGAAAATAATTGCCCAGAATGTTGCGGATACAGCCAAAACACTTCCCAATTACTCAAAAATTCCCGCCAAAGAATTCGAAACAACAGAGAATGGCGAAGAAAATTACGATAGTTCCTATGACAATGTTTTCGAAGATATCTGCGGTACGGAATTGCCGGCAGAGCCTGCCCAAAAATTTCAAACCCGGCCCGTTAATGCCGCAAACAATGAAAACGCCTTGTTTGAAAACGGTGAAAAACCACAAGTGGTTTTGCTGGGAACCAGTAACAGCAAGCTGGGCTCTTCCCATGCCAATTTCGAAGGCTTTTTGAAAGAATACATGCAGCGCGATATCTTTAACCACGCCTTTATCGGTGCCGGTATTGATACCAGCTTGATGTCCTATTTGAACAGCGAGCATTATAATTCCGATCAACCCAAAATCGTGATTTGGGAAGTACCGGGATATTATAATTTCAATATCATGGATGATAAAATTTTCAATCAGGCTATCCCTGCGGCCTTAGGCCAATGTGAGAGCCAGAAGGTTGCACAAACAAAGGTTTCAAACCTGCAACCTTCTCAAATGAAAAAGCTGTTTCATCCCACTCGGCATGAGCGCCAAAAGAAAAACGGGCAAGAGGATACAAATAACGCCCAAAAAAGCGCAACGCAGCTTCAGAGAATTCGCCAGAACGGACAAGGATATATGCATATTCGCTTTTCCGAACCGGTGTCGGAAGATTTCGATATCGAATTTATATACGAAGATGGCGGTCGCAAAATCCAGCAATTCTCAAGAGCCTCGCGCTATCCTTTCGACCGTAATTTTTACACGCTCCTGCCAAAGGATAAGAACATTAAAAATCTGGAAGTTATCGGGATGTCTTTAAGCAAAAAATTTCACAAAGGCGTAGATGCGAAAGTTAGCATTTGCCCGATGAGTTTTGCGTCAAGAGAAGAAACCTGATACCAAGCAAACCATACAACATAAAAAGGGGGAAATCATTTACCCCTTTTTTATGTTTTAAATTTTTACAGGCTAAAAATAATAAGAAAAAAAGCGGTCTTAATGGACCGCATTAATGCTGGTTTCAGATTCGTTTTTACGATTATATTGGCTGTCCAATACATCATGGAGTTTATCCAAATATAATTTATTTTCTTCCAATACCCACAGCGTATGTTTTAAAACGCGGATTGTTTTTTCTTCCATTTCCTTGTTGGAAATAATCTCCATCAAAATTTTCAAACACAACGCTTCGGCTTCTTCAATTTTATTGAGCGTGTCGATGTTTATCTGCGCTTGAATATTTGATTTTAAGTCAGACCAGTTAAAGTCCGTCAAATTTGAATAATTGGCCTTGCTGAGCCCTTGCCCGCCAGAATCAAGATGATTTGTCAGGTAAAATGCCACAGTTTGATGCAGCTCTTTTAAATCGCTGAACAATGTTTTACAGCGCGGATAATGCACTTTTCTTTGTGCGCTTTCATAGAACATGCAGGCTTCTTCATTAATCCGCATAAAGGCCAGCAGGGATTGATTATAAATGGGTTGCATAATTTATACTCTCTTTTATAAATTGGTTTAACTCGTGATAATTAAATGGCTGCGAGAGCCATTGGTTCCGCAATACAAAAATATTACGGCGCTTAAACTCATTAAATATTTATGCGCTAAAAAAAGCCGCTCTGGGGCGGCTCTTTCTCATTATTTTTCAGGCCGGACTAATATTAACGAAATAACCCGCCAATCAATGCGTTCACTTCCCGTATATATCTAGAGTTAAGTAAAATCAGGGCCATTTAGAATAAAGACATCTAAAGCAGCATTCTTGCCACCGCACCCGTTGCCATTGCTATTGCCGTTTCCTTGACCATTCTCCTGAGCTTGCCCGCGCCCGTTGTCATTGCCATTTCCACGGTCATCGGATGGGCCGCCATGGCGGGATGATATCGGCCTATTGGTATAAAAACCAATCTGGATCTGCACAATAAAGCCTTACAAAGAAAAATTGGTAGCGGAGGAGGGACTTGAACCCCCGACACAAGGATTATGATTCCTCTGCTCTAACCGGCTGAGCTACTCCGCCAAAAAATGGATGTTATCTTGTACGGCGTTCTGCCCCTTCCTGTCAAGATAAAGATGCGTAAAAAAAACGCCTCTTGATCCAATCTTGACCGGAAAACCCTTATTTCACAGGATTTATTCATTTCACGCCATAAGCCAGCAAAGTATCGGCCAGCTTTTTAAAGCCGTAAATATTGGCGCCTTTATGATAGGGGTAAATACCCTCTTTCTTTTCAATATGTTCTATACAGCGCGCATGAATATTTTTCATGATTTCCTGAAGTTTTTGATCTACTTCTTCCAATCCCCAGCTTTCCAGCGAGGCATTTTGCGCGCGCTCCAGCCCTGATACGGCCACCCCACCAGCATTGACGGCTTTACCGGGGCCACATAAAATATTGTTATCCCGGATTATATCTTTGGCCTTGGCCGTTAAAGGCATATTCGCCCCTTCTATAACGGCCAGAATATTATTTTTAGCCAGAGTTCTGGCATCATTCTCATCGATTTCATTTTGTGTAGCACACGGCAAGGCAATATCGGCATTTTCAACATCCCAAGGCTTGGCATCTTTTTTATACTCGCCGATAGTCATGTCTTTTAATGCGCCGTGATTATCAAGCTTTTGTTCTTTTATCTCCCTGAGTTGCTTTTCATTCATACCATCTTTAAAATAGAGAACGCCTTTGGAATCAGAAACGCTTAAAACATTGCATTTCTCCTGCAAGCATTTTTCGGCAACATGCAAGGCAACATTCCCCGCCCCTGATATCAAGACTGATTTCCCTTCCAAAGTATCCTCATGGGCGGCCAGCATTTCTTTTAGAAAATAAACAACGCCATAACCCGTAGCCTCTACGCGCCCGCAACTGCCGCCAAATGCAGGAGATTTGCCCGTGATCACCCCCTCCCATTCATTGGTGATCTTCAAATACCGGCCGAATAAATAGCCGATTTCCCGCGCGCCTACATTGATATCCCCCGCCGGGACATCAATATCGGGGGCAATATGTCGATATAGTTCATCCATAAAGGCATGACAAAAACGCATAATTTCCCGATCACTGCGCCCTTTGGGGTTAAAATCCGAACCGCCCTTGCCGCCGCCCATCGGCAAGCCTGTCAGGGCATTTTTAAAACACTGCTCGAACCCCAGAAATTTTAGAACGCTCTCATTCACGTCAGGGTGGAATCGCAAGCCCCCCTTATAAGCGCCTAAAGCATTGTTAAATTGCACGCGCCAGCCGCGGTTGACCTGAATATCGTGGTTATCATCCTCCCAGCAGACGCGAAAGCGAATAATACGATCCGGTTCTATCAGGCGCTCTAAAATATTGGCCTGTTTATAACGGGCATCATTACCGTAAAATTCTTCGATATCTTCAAATATCTCGTTTACCGCTTGATGGAATTCTTCGGAATGGGGATGGCTGTGTTTAAGGTAATCTTTATATTGCATGATGTTTAAAATTATTGGGTTTAGTGTGAATGAGTATAACAGTTGCGAGCCTTTAAAATTCCAGCAAAAAATAGCTATAAAAATTGCTTTATTTTATTTGCCAGTTCATGCCCGCTTTGAAAAGCGCCCTCGACCTTGCCTTCCACGCACCAATCCCCGCAAGCGGCCAGATGCAAATTTTCATCGAGCATGTAAGGTAAGCCACCGAGTAGCAACGCGTTAGCATAGCGCCAGCCATGTAAAGCCATAAAATTGGCAGATTCTAAATCGTGGCCTAGAATATTGCTCGCAAGGCGGCATAAATAACGTTGAACCTCTTCGCGGTCATCATCAATATGCGCCTGCGCCCAGTCATTGGAAGAATGGATAACAAGGCAGTAACCGCCCTCTCTATCAGGCTTTGTATGGTTCATTGCAACCCAGCCAATATCCTCACCCTTAATTTGCGCGGCATCAAATTCAAGAGGGAGCGGCGTTTTAAAGCCAAGCATAAGAGCAAAACAAGCCTGCATTTCAATGCTTTGCGCACGGCCATAGCCTGAAAAATCGGGTGGGAACAAAGCCAGCATTTGCGGGGCGGGCATGGCCGAAAGCACCCAATCAAACGGGCCGATAGCATTTTTCTCCTGATCTATAAGCGTCCAGTAATCAGCGTCTTTGTGCAGGGCTTCAATACGTATGTTGCGATGGATATCCAGACCATCAGCCAGAAATTTACCAATCGCATTCATGGCTGGCGCGCCAACATAGCGCGGATGATCTTCGCCCCAGTTTTCAATCTCTATAATCTGCCTGTTTTCTATTTGTGCAACGCGGGCGTGCCATGGCTTGATAACGTCTTTTTGTATCAAGGGCTGCAGGAATTTTTTAAAAGCCTCGCTTTTGGCTGTGAAATACTGCGCGCCATGATCAAAAAAATAAGGCTCTTCCCTGCGCGTGGATAACCGACCGCCAAGCCCACGCGATTTTTCAAACAAGCTAATTTGTGCAATGTCTTTCAAATGATGTGCGGCGGTTAGTCCCGCCTTGCCAGCGCCAATAATCGCAATTTTTTTCATCGTGATGTCCCGTTTTTTATCAGGACACTAAGATAGTGCGGTTCATGGAGAGTGCAAATTATATTACTGCGTCAATGAAAGATCAGGACACTTTTTGAACTTCGGAATGAAGTTTTAAAACTTCATCGCCGTCATCTTGCACGATGTAATAAGCTGGGCAATCTTTAGTGGCGTTGCGGGTAATTTCAGAGCCCTTGATCATGCAAGTTGTTTTGCTGGTATAAACGTTTTTAATTTCTCCAACGCCCTTTCCATCACCCCAATTCCACTTCACTTTTTCGCCGGTGTTATAGCCCATAACATTTAACCAAATTTACGATTTTCGCCCAGATCGGGGGTTTCATCCTTGATATTGGCTTTGGCAATTTCCGCCATAAAGGTGGCAGGATTGCTGGTTGCATCCCAATGCTCACCCTTATCAATCTTGATTTCCAGTAAGGCCACGTCTTCGCTTTCTTTTCCATCTGGAAACCAGGCGGCTACAACTTTATTCCAGAATTTATCAATCAAGGTTTTATCCTGCGTTAAATGCGCATGGCCGCTTAAGGAAACATAGACATTCTTTTCAGTATCGCTAAAGGTGAGGCAAACACGGTGCTTGTTTTGCACTTCGGAAACCTTCTCCGAGGATTTAGACGTAAAAAACCATAATTTGTTATCGTAATCATCCTGCACAATATGCATGGGGCGTGCATGCATGAAACCTTGGTCCTCTGTCACAAGCATGCAGGTTTTAATATCTTTGATGTAATTCCAGATTTTTTCTTTGTGTTCTTGGCTCGACATTTTTTCTCCTCTTTAGTTTCATCAAACGAAACAAAAGAAAAAACGTTCCGTAAACATTTTTATTCCCTTAGATGGAACAACCAGTCGATGGGATTTGTTATGCCACTGATTGCCGGTGGCACGATTGTCAATACAGCGCAACGGTACTATCGGGAACCTGGGAATTTTCTGTATTTCATACCAGGGCACCAACGAATAGGCACACGTAGCCCCGTATCCCGTTATCGGGCCGCCGGTAATCAAATTCTTTTTATTTTCTGGCTGAGTTTTATAAGGCTGAGTTTTATAAGGACAGCATGAATTCATTTATTCCGCCGGCACTGGCACGGAGATTTTATTTTGTGTGCTTTGCTGCGCTTCAAGATTATTACTCTCATCAAATACCCGCTCGGCAATGGCGCGCGTTTGTTCTTCGCTTAATTGGACATCCAGCCCGTCGGGATTTTCTACAATATTGGCTTCGCTCATATTCAAAAAGAAATTATCAACGCTTTCGCTCTCTAGCCCCCGCCTTAAATTCAATACCACACCTTGCGCTTCACCATTGCCGTAAATAATGGCATCAATCTGCCCGGCCACCATGCCGTCAACATCCAGAAATTGCCCCGACTTCAAACGTCGTAAACTGATCGTTTCATCACCTCTCTCAGCCGTGTAGTCAAACGCATTGCTATCACTTATTGCACTCTCATCAAAATTCAGCTTGGTCATACCTTGTGCGTTTTGAGTAAAGACATTTGCAAAATCAATGCTTTTAAGATCAAGAGCGCTGGTATTATCACCGTTACTGATAATCAAGGTCTGCGCTTCACCGCTTTTAGAATTCACAAGAATATCGTATAGCTGGCCCATTGTTTCGCCATTTTTATCCTGAACATCTGCACCCAAGACATCGAAAAAGGAATTTCTATATCCATCATCTGTGCGCGTTAAAGCCTGCGCTTGCCGTTGTAAATCCAGATGCGCTTCGATGGCGCTATCAACAGACGGGCTATTGCTAACGATACCGGAATTAGGGCCGCCCGCATCCGTTTCAATGTTGGTGGAAAACATTTCATCAATAATATTTTCTACCATGCTATCCCCCTCCTGACTTTGCGCTTGCACTTGCTCATTTCCAGCAGGAAGTTCATTGGCTTGCGCAATATTTTCCGGCGCATCCTGTGCATGGGCGCTTAAGAAAAACCAGCCTGCAAAGCCCCCTATCAAAAGCAGAGCCGCTCCTAACCATACGACTGCATGGATAGAGCGCTCGGCATAAGGAATATCGTTATCATGCGATATTACGACCGGGTCATTTTCAAAAGGGTGATTGGGGGTTGTCATTGTGAGTCCTTCAATTTCTATTACGGGCTACGGTGGTTTTCCGAAGCAATTTGACGTATAGTACATACGAAAAACACGGCATGAAGTTCCGAACTTCTAGCCACAAATACAGGTTTGTAAAAAAATGGATGACAAACAAAAACTGGAAAACGGGCGCGTTATTCTTACCCACGGGCGCTCCATTATGGCGCTGGTCGCCGCGCAATCTTTAGGTCAGAAAGGCGTGGAAGTTATCGGCTGCGATTCTATTGATCTCACCATTTTATCCTTTTCAAAATATGTCGAAGATTTCTTTATTCACCCCGATAAAAAAAAGGATGAAGATGCTTTTTTGCGCAGCATGATCGAACAGATCAAAAACTATAAACCCGATGATGATCGCCCCTATATTCTTATGCCGATGTTTAAAGATAATAAATTCTTTGCGCGTCACCGCGATAAATTCGAGCCGCATATAAAACTGGCCTGCCCTGATTTTGATGCGCTTTGCGCCCTGCATCCCAAAGACAATTTTGCAAGGACGGTTCAAGAACTGGATGTCAGCGCGCCGCAAACATGGCTCCCTGAAAATAAAGAAGAGCTGGAAGAATTATCAGATGAATTTGATTTCCCCTGTATTATCAAACCCTATGATCAATCAAGCGGGCGCGGCATTCACAAAATTGATACAAAGGCGCAATTATTAAAATACTGGGATGA
Organism: Alphaproteobacteria bacterium; assembly: GCA_046541095.1. Taxonomy (GTDB): domain Bacteria; phylum Pseudomonadota; class Alphaproteobacteria; order Micavibrionales; family Micavibrionaceae; genus UBA2638. The sequence goes on along the minus strand of JBKHDZ010000068.1, from coordinate 1,687 downwards.
GAATATCAAAAAATTCGGCCAGAAATCTTTGATACAATCCGCCGTGGAAGGCGATGAATATTGCTATAGCGCAATTTTTGAAAACGGCGATTTAAAAGCCGGCATGGCTTATAAAAATCTGTATTGTTTTCCTCCTGAATCAGGCTCGGGCATATTGCGGGAAACCATCCCCCATGAGAAATTTGCCCGCATTGCCGCTGATTTGATGAAACCTTTGGAATGGAATGGCGTGGCCGAGTTTGATTTTCTTTGGGATGGGGATGATAACACGACACCTGTGCTGATCGAGGTCAATACGCGGTTTTGGGGCGGGCTTTTTCAATCCGTGGAATCCGGCATTGATTTTCCATGGCTTTTATATTGCCTAACCACGCAAGGGCACATCGAAACGAGCGAATCTTCCGCTATCGGCACGAAAACAAAAATGCCCTATATATGGCTTGTGTCCGCTTTAAGTGATGCCATCAAAAATGATGAGGAATTTGAAAAAATCGAAAAGCAAGGCAAGCTGGCCCTTGAAAAAATTAAGAACGGCTCGGTTTTGCAAGGCATGAAAGACTATGGCTCATATCTTTTTGCCTATATGGGGGAGAGTTTAAATCTCGGCAAAAAAGCAAAAAAATTCGAGCAATCCTTGAAAATCGGGCGCGCTGCCAAAAATGAATTACTGGATAGCGATGATCCTTATGTCGCTTTGGGAATTTTATTTGTCTTTGGCTCGCTTTACCGTCAGGGACATTTACCGCGAGAGTTAAAATTTTGATATGAAACGTCCGATTATCGGGATAACAACACCCAATAAATTCAATTTCGCCTATTATTTCATCCGCTTTAGCGTTTTGATATGCGGCGGAAAAACTGTGCCGTTACGTACGCTCGAAAGTCTGGATGACCATAAAATCGATGGGCTCATTGTCGGGGGCGGCACAGATGTTTTTCCGGGGCTTTTTCAAAATGACCCCAAACAGGATTACCTTTATGATCAGCCGCGTGACGAGATGGAAATGGCCTGGCTGAAAAGAGCCGAAGCCGATGATATTCCCGTTCTTGGGATATGCCGCGGAGCGCAGATGATGAATGTGATGAATAGGGGCAGCTTGCACATGGATATTTCCATTGCCTATGAAAATGCGCATTATCCCAAAAGTCTTTTTCGCAAGCTGTTCTACCGCAAAGATATTCTGGTAGAGCCGCGCTCGCTGTTTTTTAAAATTGTGCGCCTAAACCCGGTCAAGGTAAATTCCTATCACTCGCAATCCATTGACAGGCTGGGGCGGAATTTAAAGGTTAGCGCGCAAGAGCGAAACGGCATTGTACAAGTCATCGAGCGTCCCGATCATCCTTATTATCTAGGTGTTCAGTTTCACCCCGAATACATGATTTACCGGGCAGACATGCGCAATATTTTCAAAACCCTGATCGAACATGCCCGCAAAAAAGCGGCTTCGACCGCTTAAAATTTATCTCACTATAAACACCCCTTAAAGAAGGAACCTTTTTTACACGAGAGCCGTTTTCTCCGCGTTAGACATTATGCGCTAATTGTTTCTTAAAAACCGCATTTAGTAGCACTTTTTGAGCCTTATCAGCCGCACAAAAATAAAATTTATCGGGAGATTTATCAATGAAAACATGGGTCTATAATTTTGGTTCGAAGACGGATGGTGATGCCGGGATGCGTGATTTG
>JBKHDZ010000067.1:0-9673 GCA_046541095.1 Alphaproteobacteria bacterium | reverse complement strand
ATAACATTTATCAAAGCGCGTACTTCCTGCCGCGCGGCGATTTGCGACATGGTTAGGGTATTGTCCGGATCATCTTCCAGATCCATCAAGGTTAGCCCTTTTAAAAACAACTCTTTGAAGATGACGCGCTCGCCAAAGCCGGGCGCAATCACCATGCCGAATTCGCGCGATATATTATCCATCAAATTGTTGATAACGGATTTGTTATTGGCATTGATATGTGACAGGCGATTGCGCATCACAATCCAGCGAATACCTGTGCCGTCCCTTTCGCGCTTGATATCCTGTTGTTCGGCCACCATACGGGCATAAATGGAGGGCGCCTTGATTTGATAGGTCGAAGGGTCAATATCGGCCAGAAGATCAAGGTCTATCAGGCTGTCATTGACAGGCGTGATAAGCGTATCGGCGTAAGAATGTGCAAGACGGGAGAGATAGGTATCGCTGCCCGGCGTATCAATGACGATGAAATCACACGTAGTGCGCATTTCATCCAGAGCCATGGTTAAAAATGCGCTGTCTTCTTTTTCCTGCACGGCGATTGTATCGGCGCTGCTTTTTTCAATCGCCATATGCAAAGGGGCAGGAAGGCTTTTGCGCGTATCGGATACATAGTGAAAACGGTTGCGCAAATAGCGCGTGAATGTGGCCTGGCGCGCATCCAGATCAATCGTGCCGACCTGATAACCAAGGCGGAGCAGGGCGATCGCTGTGTGCATGGCGCTTGTGGATTTCCCCGATCCGCCTTTTTCATTGCCGAAAACGATGATATGCGCCGTTTTGCCTGCCTCTATGGCAGAGGATTGCAAATCATGATCGGCAAGGCTATTGTCAGGAGTCATCGTTTATATTTTTTAAAAGTAAGATTAAATTATGCCTGTAAAAACTAGCACAATAAAAGAAAAACTTAACTCTCTTCGTACGGAATTCAACAATTTTGGCGTGGATGGTTTCATTGTGCCGCGCGGGGATGAATACCAGGGCGAATATGTGGCCCCCTATGCCGAGCGCCTTGCTTTCATGACAGGGTTTACAGGCTCGGCAGGGCAAGCGGTTATTTTAGATAAAAAAGCTATTGTGATGAGCGATGGGCGTTATACCATTCAATTACAAAAGGAAGTCGATGGAGCGCATTATGATGTGGCTGATAGCACCAAAATCACAGCCGGCCAGTGGTTGGTGCAAAATGCAGACTCCAAGGCTGTCATCGGCTATGATCCAAAATTGCATACGCCCGCACAAATCAAGGCGCTGGAAAGCGATATATCGGATAGCGGCATTACTTTAAAGCCGCTTGAGCAAAACCCCGTTGATCTGATCTGGGATGACCAGCCGGATTTTCCGCTTGGCGCGGTTAGTTTGTTTCCCGAAAAAGTGGCCGGGCATAGCAGAGCGCAGAAAAAAGATATGATTTCAGAAGCCCTTGAAAATAAGGGCGCTCACGGCGGGGTGATTACCCTGCCGGATTCGATTTGCTGGCTTTTGAATGTGCGGGGCAGTGATGTGCTATATACTCCGCTTGTTCATTCGGCGTTAATTGTTGATGTTCAAAAAAAGGTGCTCGAATGGTTTGTCGATAATGCAAAGCTATCAAATAAAATCCGCGCCGCATTATCCAAAGATGTCACGATCTTTGACCCTGATAAGCTGGAAGAACGGCTGGATAAACTTGCCAAAGCCTCCAGAAAATCAGGCAAACCGGTTATGCTGGATTTCAAGCGTTCCGCTGTGCATTTTAAAACCTTGCTGGAAAATGCGGGCGCAAATGTTTTGGATATGAGCGATCCATGTATTGAGCCCAAGGCGCAAAAAACGAACTCCGAACAAAACGCTATTCGCGCGGCCCATAAAGAAGACGGGCTGGCGCTGGTGAAGTTTTTGAAATGGCTGAGTGAAAATGCCGTTCAGCACAATTTAACGGAGCTGGATGTGGCCGATCAACTAGAAGCCTTTCGCAAAGAAAGCTCCAGCTATAAAGAGCCGAGTTTTCCAACCATTGCAGGCTTTGCGGGCAATGGCGCGATTGTGCATTACAGGGCAACCTCCGACAATCATGCAGCCATAAATTCGGATGGATTGTTATTGGTCGATAGCGGCGGCCAGTATGAATGGGGAACAACCGATATTACCCGCACCATTGCCATCGGACAGCCTAGCGATGAGATGAAAGAGAATTACACCCGTGTTTTAAAAGGGCATATCGGTTTGTCTTTGGCCAGATTTCCCGAAGGAACAACAGGCAAGCAAATCGATGTGTATGCCCGCAAGCCCTTATGGGATGCAAATCTGGATTTCAAGCATGGCACAGGCCACGGTGTCGGGTGTTTTCTGGGCGTGCATGAAGAGGCGGGGGGCGGCATATCCGCGCGCGCCAATGCCGCGTTAAAAACCGGATATTTATTATCCAACGAGCCCGGATATTACAAGGAAAATGAATACGGCATCCGTATTGAAAATCTGGTATTGGTTCAGGACGATGGAATGAATTCGGAAGGGCAATTAATGCATGTTTTTGAATCTGTGACCCTCGCCCCGTATGATCGTTCTTTGATTGTTGAGGATATGCTGGAGCCGTCTGAAAGAAAATGGCTGAATGATTACCACGATACCGTCTTTCAAACCCTGAAAAATGATCTCGATCAAAATCATCGTGATTGGTTGAAACTTCAAACAGCGCCGCTATAAAAAAAATTAAATTGACGTTTCTATTTAAGGAGGAATTAACCCTCGTTTTCAATATTTTGCATTGCTTTTTCCGCGCGCTCTTTTATTAATGCGTTATGAGCCCGCAACGGATCAAAGTCAAAAAAGCGCACGAGATTTCTGGCGATATCCGATTCAACATGAATGTTATTGCCGGCAATTTCCTGCACAGCCAGAAAATTCCCGTAGTAATAGGCATTTAGTTTTATTGTATTCATATAAGGGAATTTATCGGGCGGGGAAAAGTGCATTTTCGTACTTAAGATCGGGTAATCGCCTTTTGAGCCGATTGCAAATTTCAAATCGCGAATATTAACGCGGAATTTCTTCAAATGCCTGTCCATCAAAACTCTTTGGACGTTTTCTCCTGATAGCAATGTATTAAATCGGTACCCATATACATTGTAAAACAATGTTTGCCCGTAAACAGGATCCACTACTTTCAAACTTAATCGCTCAACTTTATCGGAATTTTCAAACTCTGTATTTTCCGGGATAAAAGGCGGATTTTTTGGAGGCACCAACTGCGCGGTCAATTCAAAAGGTGACATGTGGGTTTTCCATTCATCCTTTAAATCGCCTTCGATATTGGTGCGCCCGTCATTGATAACCAGAGAATCGAAAAACTCTTTCGTGCGCATGGCATACATACTGTCTTCAGGCCCCATCACAATTTGTTCAACGCGCATGGTTTCGCTGAGAAGAATACGCACCCGAACACTTTGAATGCCCCTTTCTTTATCCCTGTATGAGATCATGATTTCTCCGCCGGGCCGCCCGTTAAAAGTGCCGAGCTGTTCATCACGTAAGACGCCGCCCATCGTGCTGTAATACTTCACATATTTTTCCAATTCACGGCTGACCAGATCGGTAATATCGTTTTGCGTGATAGTATGGGCCAAAGTCTGTTCGTATTTAATAATGTAATTTTTAACAGTATCTCTATAGGGGCGCTGATCGATAACTCCAACAACTTCCCCGCTGATCGCCACTTGCTCGTCCGTCATGCGCATCAGTTTTTTATTGATCTTGTAATTGGGCGGTATCAAAACGCGAAAAAGACCGTCTTCATCATGATATTTGTCCCATGATTGTGCCAGCGCAGGTTGCGAGGAAAAGCTAGCGAGTAAGGCAAGGTTTAAAAGCGCGAGCAGGAAAAGTTTTCTGAGGGTTTTTATCATGAATTCTTTAATTATGTGTTTTTTTGCGGGTACTAAAATTTAATTTTACCCCAGAACGTGTCTTTTTGAAAATAGAAAAGCCGCGACATGGATATGACACGGCTTTTAAATTGAAACCTGCAGGAGGTCTAAATAGTGTAAGTGTTAATCGCGTTCTCTACGTTTGCGATCCATCTTGCGGGCGCGGCGAATAGCTTCTGACTGTTCACGTGCTTTCTTTTCCGATGGCTTCTCGTAATGACGACGAAGCTTCATTTCACGGAAAATACCCTCGCGCTGCATTTTCTTTTTCAAAACTTTTAGCGCTTGATCGACGTTGTTATCGCGTACATTTACTGTGACCACTGAGCCTCAACTCCTTTCTAAAATTAAAATACCCTTTTGCCAAAAATAACTTGAGTCACTTTTGCAAAAGGAACACACTTCTAACATTCCATGCGGATTATGCAAGGAAAAACTGTAAGCTAGTACAATAATTATATGATTTATCGACTTTTTTTACAAATTTCGTTCTTTATATTTTGTTTTTGGGCGACGTATGCAATAGCCAGCGAAAGACTCCAGCCTGAAATTTCAACGGGTTTGCATGGTGAAGTGCATAAGGCCGAGGGAAGCGATTTTATGATCGTTACGGCCAACCCGCATGCGACAAAAGCGGGCTTTGATATTTTAAAACGCGGCGGGAGCGCAGCCGATGCCGCTATCGCTGCGCAGCTCGTTCTGGGGCTGGTTGAACCTCAGAGTTCTGGGCTTGGTGGCGGGGCCTTTGTTTTATATTATGATGCCGTAAACAAGCGTCTGGAAAGTATTGATGCCCGGGAAACAGCGCCCGGGCTTGCGGGGCCGTTTTTGTTTTATGAAGGTGGCCGGATTATGGAATTTAAAGCCGCGCAATTAAGCGGCAAAAGCGTTGGGGTTCCGGGCGTACCGAAATTGCTGGAATATTTGCATCAGGCGCATGGCACCATCACATGGATGGAATTGTTTAATCCGGCCCGTACTTTGGCGCGCGAAGGCTTTAAAATTTCTCCGCGGCTGGCGGCCATGATTGAAAATCATCAAGAAGATTTGCGAAAAAACCCTGAAAGCGCGGCCTATTTTCTTGATGCCGAAGGTAAAGCGCGCCCGGCTGGAAGTGTTTTAAAGAATCAGCTCTATGAACAAACGCTGGATAAGTTGGCCTTTAGCGGCTCTGGGCCGTTTTACGCTGGCGGTATTGCGGGTGATATTGTCAGGGCTGTGCAAAATGCCCGGACAGGCGCGGGGTTTTTAACCTTGCAGGATTTGCAGGGCTACACCCTTAAAAAGCGCAAACCTTTATGTGCGCCTTATCATGCCTATATCGTTTGCTCGATGGGCGAGCCTTCTTCGGGCGGGCTGACATTGCTCCGGATACTGGGGTTGCTGGAACCATTTGATCTTGCAAACTTAGGCCCAGCCAACCCTCGAAGCTGGAGTCTGATTGGGCAGGCAAGCGCTCTTGGTTTTGCGGACCGCAATACTTATATGGCCGACCCCGATTTTGTGAATACGCCGGGCACTGCTTTGCTTGATCCGCTTTATCTGGAAGAGCGCAGAAAACTTCTCAATCCGCAAAGTCCGCTATCTGAAGTGCAGGCAGGCCAGCCGCCTTTGTGGGAAGGGCCTTTATATGCTACCAGCAACACGATTGATAAACCCGGCACAAGCCATATCAGCGTTATTGATAAAGAGGGCAATATTGTGTCGATGACCACCACGATTGAAAGCGCCTTTGGCGCGCATATTATGACGAACGGATTCTTACTGAATAACGAGCTGACGGATTTTTCTTTCAAGCCCTTTGATGAAAGGGAAAATCTGGTTGCCAATATGGTAGAAGGCGGAAAGCGCCCGCGCTCCTCTATGGCGCCGACAATCGTTTTCGATTTGGAAGGGGAGCCAGTTCTGATCATCGGTTCGGCGGGCGGTAGCCGCATTATTGGCTATGTTCTGCAAAGGTTAATTTCTGTTCTGGACTGGGAGATGCCGATTGAGGACGCTATCGCCGCGCCCCATATTCTGGCACGTTCCCCCGCTGTTGAAATGGAAAATGGCGTTGACAGCGAACTTTATGAGGGGCTTAAACGTTGGGGGTTTGAGGTAAATCAAAATGATTTAAACAGTGGTTTAACAGCGATTTATCGCCGCGGCGGCGTTTATACAGGTGCGGCTGATCCGCGGCGTGAAGGAACCGCTATGGGGAATTAAAATTTTAAGACAACAGGGAGACTATATAATGAAAACTGTTTTATTAACGCTAGCTATAATGATCAGCTCATATTCAATGGCGAACGCTCAAAATGCTTTGCCGGAAGGGGAGAATCCTACAATAACCGAAGCAATGCCGGTACAATCTTCTCCGTTAGAGGGGCTGTGGCTCACACAAAATGAACGCTCTGTCATTAAAATCGAGAGCTGTATGCAAGGCTTATGCGGTACAGTGCACTGGATTACGCAAGGCGGTATGCAGCGCGATTCCAAAAATCCCGATGCATCCAAGAGCGACAAGCCGATGTGCGGCCTGCCCATATTATGGGGGTTTGAACAGGACAGCGAAACAAAATGGGAAGATGGCACGATTTACAAAGCCGATGAGGGGAAAACCTATAGCTCAAAGCTGGAATTGCTGGATGAAAATACGCTCAAAGTACGTGGCTATGTTGGTTTTTCATTTCTCGGTGAAACCCAGCAATGGACCCGCGTCAGCGAGGAAAACTATCCTTCTTGCGGCATTTAATGAAGATTTGTTAAGCGCTTTTGCGGGCTTTCAGGTTCAGCACGGCATCGAGCAGGGTTTTGGTGTAATCTTTCTGCGGGTTTGTGAAGATATCTTTGGCCGGGCCACTTTCCACAACCTTGCCGTCTTTCATGACGATCAGATAATGCGCCATAGCGCGCACAACGCGCAAATCATGACTGATAAACATATAGGAAAGGTTTTCACGCTCTTGTAATTCGCGTAATAAATCGACAATTTCGGCCTGCACGGAAACATCCAGCGCCGAAGTCGGCTCGTCCAGAACCAGAAATTCAGGTTGCAAGACCAATGCGCGGGCAATAGAAATGCGCTGGCGCTGGCCGCCGGAAAATTCATGCGGATAGCGATGGCGTGTTTCGGGATCCATATGCACTTTTTGCAAGGCTTCGATGACGCGGCTATCGCGGGCCTCTTTATCAAGCTCGGGCTTGTGAACCTTTAGCCCTTCGCCGATAATCTGGGCAACACTCATACGCGGGGAGAGAGAGCCAAAGGGGTCTTGAAAGACCACTTGCATATCGGCGCGTATATCTTTCATCGCCTTGCGGTCCAGCCCTGAAATATCGCGCCCCTGAAAAACAATAGCGCCTTCGGATTTTTGCAATTTGATGAGCGCCATGCCAAGCGTGGTTTTACCGGAGCCGGATTCGCCCACCACGCCAATCGTCTGACCCTTACGCAAGGTGATATTAATATCATCCACGGCCTTGACCACTTGTGTCACAGTACCGAAAAAATTGCGTTTTTTGGGGAAGTGAACCTTAATATTGCTACCTTCCAGAATGATGGGCGCATTGGCTTTCGCATCGGTTTTTAAATCTTTGGGAATCGTGCCGAGCAACATTTTCGTATATGCATGTCCCGGATTTTTGAATATTTTTTTTGTTTCTCCGCTCTCGATCATCTCGCCATTGCGCATCACGCAAACTTTATCGGACATTTTCTCAACAATAGAGAGATCATGGGTGATAATAATCAGCGCCATATTCAAGCGCTTTTTCAGATCATCCAGCAATTCAAGGATTTGCGCCTGAATAGTGACATCCAGCGCTGTGGTCGGCTCATCGGCGATCAGCAATTCAGGCTCATTGGCCAAAGCCATGGCAATCATTACGCGCTGGCGCTGGCCGCCCGAAAGTTCATGCGGATAAGCGCCCAAGCGGTCTTTTAAATTGGAAAGCCCGACAAGATCAAGCAATTCCAGTATGCGCGCTTTAGCGGCCTTTTTATCCATCCCCTGATGAATTTTTAAAACTTCGCCGATCTGTTTTTCAATATTATGAAGCGGGTTCAGGGCGCTCAGCGGTTCTTGCGAAATCATCCCGATTTGCTTGCCGCGAATGGTGCGCATGAATTTGTCTTTTTTGCCCACCAGTTCCTCGCCTTCAAAAAGAATAGAGCTTTCTTTGCTGTGGCTGGCGGTGGGATAGGGGAGAAGCTGCATAATCGACAGCGCTGTCACTGATTTGCCCGAGCCCGATTCCCCGACGATGGCCAGTGTTTCGCCTTTTTGCACCTCGAAATCAATGCTCTTGACCGCTTCAAAAGGCCCTTTGGGTGTTTGAAAGCTCACAGACAGGTTTTTCACGCTTAAAAAAGGTTTCTCAGCCATAAGGCCATTAAATAAGAGTGCGCAGGGATTGTCGAGCCATAATTTATAAAATAAAGGCCTTTGCGGGGGAGAGTGCAAAGGCCTTGGAGATTGTAAGTTTACAAGATTTTTTAGCTGTTATTATCAGGTAATACGACAGCATCAATCACATGGATCACTCCATTTGACGTTTTTATGTCGGTGGCTGTAACATTGGCATCATTGATCTTGACGCCGTCTTCTGATTTAACAACGTTCAGGTTTCCGCCTTCAACAGTGGCCACTTCGTTTGTGCCATCTTGAATATCAGAAGCCATAACTTTTGCAGGAACGACGTGATATGTCAGTACAGAGGCCAGCTTTTCCTTGTTTTCAGGCTTGAGCAAATCGGCCAGCGCTTCTTCAGGGAGAGCATCAAAAGCTTCATTGGTTGGGGCGAAAACTGTGAAAGGACCTTCGCCTTTCAAGGTTTCTGTCAAGCCTGTGGCTTTCAGCAAGCCAACCAGCACGGAAAACTGTGCATCGGCCATGGCTGTATCAACAATGTCTTTCTCCATCATTGTTTCAGCTTCGGCTTTAGCTTCGTCCATTTTCTCGCCATGATCGTGATATTCATGGGCAATAGCTTGTGAGCCAAAACCAACCAGACCGAATACGGCTGTTGTTAATAGTAATTTCTTGAACATAATTTTTAATCCCTTTTGTTAAAAGTTGTATGCGTATTTATAGCACGCTTACAAATGTGTGATAGCTGAAAAAAATTTCAAGGGGGTGCAGGGAACTATTTTTTAATCCGCAAAACGCTGTAGATTTCTTGCGTAATTTTGCCCTCTATAGCTTGCATGTCCGATAGCTCCAGCTCATGTAATTTAATGCCTTTATCTTCGGCCAGCTTTACAATGGCGCCGGTTACATGGTGGGCATTGCGAAACGGCATTCCCAATTCCATGACCAGCCAGTCGGCCAGGGCAGTGGCGGTGGTGTACCCGTCTTCTGCGGCCTCCAGCATGGTTTCGGTATTAAACCGCGCGCTGGCCAGCATTCCGTTCATGGCCTTCAAACACAGCAAAATCGTATCAAAGCTGTCAAAGGCGCTTTCCTTGTCTTCTTGCATATCTTTGTTATAGGCCAAAGGAAGGGCTTTCATCACGGTCAGCATTTGCACGAGATTGCCGTTCAGGCGGCCAGTTTTGCCGCGGATCAGTTCGGCCGCATCGGGGTTTTTCTTCTGTGGCATGATGGAAGATCCTGTTGACCATTGATCGGACAAGCGGATAAAGCCGAATTGCGGCGTGGCCCAGATGATAATCTCTTCGGCCAGTCGTGAAAGGTGCAGGCCGCACTGCGCGCAGGCAAAAAGAAACTCATTCACGAAATCGCGCGCCGATACCGCATCCAGCGTATTGGAGAGCGGGCGAT
>JBKHDZ010000066.1:0-9734 GCA_046541095.1 Alphaproteobacteria bacterium | reverse complement strand
CCCGGATAGGTTTTGACAGTAACATCTGCATTTTCTTCGTGCATGGCTTTGGCAAGACGCCGGGCATTGAAAAGACCGACAGTGTTATCTTGTTCTCCATGGAGTAATAACATGGGCGGCTCGCTCCCATCAATAAAACTCGTTGCCCGTATTTGCGGGTATTGTGCAGGTGGGCCAAACATATCTTTTAAGTCATCCGCTTCGGGGGTAAAAGCGTAAGGACCGGCCAACCCCGCAAAGCCTTTGATTGCGTTATAGCTTTTCTGATTGTTCAAATAGCTTTCATCCACGGCAATGAGCGAAGCAATATGCGCCCCTGCCGAATGACCGGAAAGAAAAAGAATATCGGGATTGCCGTTATATTCGTCAATATTATTACGAACCCATTGCACCGCTGCGGCTCCATCTTCAACAAAAGCAGGGAATTTCACGTTTGGGTATTTCCTGTAATCGGGTAATACAACCACATAACCCTTGCTGGCAAGCGCCATTCCGACAAAAGCATAATCTTCCTTGCGTCCCTCACTCCAGCGGCCACCATAGAAAAACATAATGACGGGAAGGCGTTCTGATTGTTCTTTTGCCTGGGCGGGTACATAAATATCCAGCGATTGCGCAGTTTTTTCGTTATAAACCAGATCGCGAACTATCTGGCCATCAAAAAACAATACTGGCGAATTGGCGACTGCCAAAGAGGCTTTGGTGCATCCTGATAAAATCAGGGCAGAAAGAAATGTCAGTAGCGTTTTTAAAATCATGCTTAGGGAGCTTGCCTGTCTTTATATTCCTGAAGTTTTTCAACGGATTCAGAGCGCATCTCCTCACTTGCATGAATTTCGCACTCTTTATTCTCTAACTTATCGGCCATGCAATGATTAACCTCGCGGTGTGTCATTTCATCGGCGCGAACAATTTTAACCACATCGGCCAGCCGTGCCTCATTATCCAATCCCCAATATTTAATAGCGATAGGCGGGGCTTTGACATTTTCAACCTCACCACTTTCAATACATTCCAGATATTTGGTATAACTCACTACAGCTTCCTCCTCTAAATACCCCACAACTCTATGTGCAGTCCTGGAAGAAATGATATAGAGCAGAGCATAGGAAAGGAAAAAGAGCGCTTGTGTTATAATCACAATCGCTCTTTCAACCCAGGTTGGCTTGGAGATTTCTATAAAGGTCATCAAGTGCATGCGCTCGTTTTCGGCTTCATCAAGGAGCGTTTTTATCCAGCCGTGATCTTCTTCCATTTTGCGCAAGGACTTTAAATGCAAAAGCATGCCCCCCACCATACCAGGCACGGCGGCAACAGTTTCCAGCACAACAGCCCTATGGCCATAGCGCTTGGCAAAAAAAGTGTCCGCCACATAGCGCATGGTTTTCACCAGATACAGAGCAAAGCGATCACTCATATTTTCCGGCGCATGGTGATAAGTCAGATTTTGCGGCTCAGTGTTTTCTTCAGACATAAAAGCAAGTTAAATTAAAAGAACGAATATTGAACGCGAACATACTATTTATCAGGATAAAAGTTCCCACAAAAAATCAAAATCATTAAAGACCATACCCTACAACGAAAGTTTAAGGTATTTATAGAGTATGATACCAATTATTTTATGCGGCGGTGAGGGAAGGCGCCTTTATCCGCTCTCCACAAAAGAACGCCCGAAACAATTTTTAAAACCGGATGGCAAACATACCTTACTGCAGGAAACGGCTTTGCGCTATTCTGCGATGTGTATGCAAGCCCCTCTTATAATCTGCAATGAAAACCATTTTGAGTTGGTTCAAGATAATATGCTGGCCATCAATCTCACGCCGGAGCGCATATTATGTGAGCCTTTCGCCAGAAATACAGGGCCTGCCATTACTGCCGCCGTTATTAGCGCTACATTGAACAGAAATATTGATGATGATCCGGTTTTATTGATAGCCCCGTCCGATCATGTTTTCACCAAGCCTGAAAATTTTAATAGGGCTCTAAAAAGTGCCGAAAAACTTGCACAGCTTGGTCACATCGTTACATTCGGGGTTAAGCCTGACAAGCCTCATACTGGTTATGGCTATATTCAAAGGGCCGAAGAATTGGATGCCGGTGTATTCAAAATACAGGCATTTCACGAAAAACCCGATAAAGACACCGCGCAGGAATATTTAAAAAGCGGCCAATATTTCTGGAACAGCGGTATTTTTTGTTTTAAAGCCTCTTCTTTTCTGAAAGACATAAAAAAACATGCCCCCCAAATATATACCCCTTGTGAGCAGGCTGTGAAGAAAGCCATAGAGCAAGATAGAGCTGTATTATTAAACGTAGAAGCATTTCAACAAACCCCCTCAATATCCTTTGATCACGCGTTGATGGAAAAGACTGATCTGGGGGTCGTTATAGAGCTTGATGCGGGGTGGAGCGATATAGGCAGCCTGCAAGCCTTTCAAAAATACCAAGCAACATTACGCAATGAGTAAATTTACTTATATGTGCTAAGCGTCCCTAAAGCTGCTTTTATCATTTCTTCAATTAAGTCATCAAAAGTAATTTCAGGGCTCCAGCCCAGCTTTTCTTTGGCTTTTGCGGCATCCCCCAGCAGAGTATCAACTTCGGCAGGGCGAAAATGTTCTTTGCTTACGCGAATTAAACATTGGCCGGTATTGCGGCACACCCCCGCTTCATCAAGACCTTTCCCTTGCCAAAAAATTTCTCGGTCAAAATAGGCAAAGGTTTTTTCCACAAAATCCCTCACACTGTAATTTTCACCGCTGGCAAAAACGTAATCATCAGCCTCGTCCTGCTGAAGCATGAGCCACATGCCTCGCACATAATCTTTGGTATGTCCCCAATCGCGCCGTGCGTCCAGATTGCCGAGGGATAAGGTTTCTAAATTACCATTTTGAATATCAACAATAGATTTTACAATTTTCTGACTCACGAATTGATAGCCGCGCAACGGACTTTCATGATTAAATAAAATTCCATTGCAGGCATGCAAACCATAAGCTTCACGGTAATTCCTTGTGGCCCAATAGGCGTATAATTTGGCAAACCCGTAAGGGCTGCGCGGATGAAAGGGTGTTGTTTCGTTTTGTGGTGTTTCTATAGCCTTGCCGAATAATTCGGAGGTAGAAGCCTGATAAAAACGACAATTTTTCTCAAGGCTGGCATTGCGCACAGCCTCCAAAAGCCGCAACGCCCCAAGAGCATTCACATTGCCTGTATATTCCGGGGTTTCAAAACTAACCTGAACATGACTTTGCGCGGCCAGATTATAGATTTCGTCGGGAGCAATATCACCGATCAAACGATTCAGAACAGAGGCGTCACAGAGATCGCCATAACAAAAATTGATCTCATTGATATTTTCGCCCAATAATTTCTCCAAACGCCCTTTAGAAGGCGTTGATGAAGGCCGCACCAACCCATAAACCTTATACCCCTTATGCAATAACAACCTTGCCAGATATGCGCCATCCTGCCCCGTTATCCCAGTAATCAAAGCCTTGTTAGAAATGGAAGCCCCCTATATTTGTCTTAAAGACAGACAAATCTTTTATAAAACTTGATATTCACATAGCCTATATTTATGCTAGCCCTTATTAGGAATTGCAACACTTATAGGCCGCCTATGTCTTTATATGTTCCGGCAAAAGATACAATTAAAAATTTACCCTGCCGTGTCGTCAGACATGAGCGTGTCGGAGCGTTTATCGCAATGTGTTTTCAGCCTTCCTATGCACCCCTATCTGGAAGAAACCACGCAAGATTACATTATTGATAGCTTGCGAAATTATCTTGAAAAATGACCAAAGCACATCATCAACAAAACAATAAACAACGCCGTTACAGCCTAGAAGATTTGATGGACGTTATGGCGCGCCTGCGTGACCCGAATCATGGGTGTCCATGGGATATAAAACAGAATTTCAAAACCATTGCCCCCTATACGATTGAAGAAGCATATGAGGTAGCAGACGCCATTGAACGCAATGATATGCGTGATTTGCGCGATGAATTGGGGGATTTGTTGTTCCAATCGGTCTATCATGCGCAAATGGCCGACGAGGACGGGCATTTTAACCTTCGTGATGTTATACATGATATCACGCATAAAATGATTACGCGCCATCCCCATGTTTTCGGTGATAAAACAGCCCTAAATGAAGCTGAGGTCAATGAAATCTGGGACGAACAAAAACAAAAGGAACAAGGAGAGAGCAAAAGCGCTCTTGATGGTGTAACAAAAGCACTGCCGGCTTTATTGCGCGCGCAGAAAATTCTTAAAAAAGCAATGAAAAGCGGATTTAAATGGCCAAGCACGAGGCATGTTTATAACAAAATCGACGAAGAAATAGCCGAGTTTAAAGAAGCCGTGCAAAGCGGCGATCTTGAGCATATGAGCGATGAGCTGGGTGATATTCTTATTAACGTGGTTATTTTAGCGCAGATGCACGGCTTTAATGCCGAAGAAGCCATGCGCAAGGCCAATGCAAAATTTGAACAACGCTTTCGCGGCATGGAATCAGAATTGTGCGATCAAGGACTTTCTTTGAATCAGGCCAGTCTGGAACAAATGAAAGCAGGCTGGCAAAATCAAAAGAAAAAAGAGCGCAAAAGCAAACCCTCCTAGATTTTTTTATTCAGTGCTGCAAAATCGACATCGGCAAACAGGCACTCGTAAATGGCATCCCATTGCTCTTTTGAGCGGGTCGCTATCAAACCGCCATAGACATCTTGCGGAACATACGGCTTACCATCCCATTTACAAATATATCCCCCTGCCTCGGTAATCATCAACGTACCGGGCAAATGATCCCATGGCTTTAACCGACAATAAATACATGCGCTGCGAATCCCTCGCAAAACATTCAGATATTCATGAGCAGCGCATCCTAAAGGGTGGGCTTTACGAAACTGTTTTTGGCGGGCTTTAATATGATCACGCAAGGATTTCGGAAAAAATTTAGGACTTAAAAAAACATCCATATCGGGGATAGATGTGCAGGCAGTATTATTATTAGCGAATTTAACACGCTTGCACCCATCATAAGCGCCTTCACCACGCAAGGCATAGGCCAGATGATCGTTTAAAATATCATAAATCCAGCCGCCAATATTTTCGCCTTTATAAACCAGAGACAGCATAATGCCGAAATCTTCCCGGCCATGAACAAAATTATATGTGCCATCCACCGGGTCCACGACCCATATATATTGATCCTGCATGGACAAGGTGTCCAGAGATTTATCACCTCTGGATACGGATTCCTCGCCCACTACAAGAGAGCTCGGCAATATGGACGGCAAGGCTTCTTCAAAAAATTTCTCGGCCTCGATATCGGCCAGCGTCACCAAATCGGTAGGGTTGGTCTTGGACGATATCTCGTGATCTTTCAAGGCCTGGAAACGCGGAAGAATAAATTTCTGCGCCGCCTCTTTTAAGATCGGCAATACTTTTTCAGAATTAAAATCCATAGGCACTCTTATAGAGGATTATAGTCAAACATGCTATTGAAGCGGGCAATATTCTCGGGGCTGAGAATAACTGTAAATATTGATATATTGCCTTTATCTTCGCGTTCAAGCACCTCGCCTTTTTCATACAACCAGGATTGCGCTTTTCCATCGCTCGGATCGATTTCAAAGCGCACTGTACGGTGTTGCTTTGATAAAATATCCTGAATTTGCGCATAAAAGCGATCGATACCCTCTCCATCCAGTGCAGAAATAGCCCCGACATTATCAGCGCGTTTTTCATGGCGTTTTATATCAGCAAGCATATCTGAATTGACAGCATCTATTTTGTTATAAATCTCGATAATGCGCGCGTCTTGCTCATAATCTATGCCAAGGCTTTCTAAAATATCGATCACATCCTGCCGCTGGGCTTCATAATCATTGCGGGAGGAATCAATAACATGAACAATCACATCCGCATTCAAAGCCTCTTCCAACGTCGCGCGGAAGGCCGCTATTAAATGTGTTGGCAAGTCCGAGATAAAACCAACCGTATCCGATAATATGACCGGCATACCCGAGGGCAATTCTATTTTGCGTAATGTGGGGTCAAGCGTCGCAAACAGCAAATCTTTGGCAAAGACATTTGATTCGGTCAAACGATTAAACAGGGTAGATTTCCCCGCATTGGTATATCCCACCAAAGCTACAATAGGAAAAGGAACGCGCTGACGACTTTTACGCCCCAAATCGCGCATTTTTTTGACCGAGGCGATTTCTTTTTTCAGCTTGGTAATTTTATCGCCAATAATACGGCGGTCGAGTTCAATCTGCGTTTCACCGGGGCCGCCCATAAACCCCGCACCGCCGCGCTGGCGTTCAAGGTGGGTCCATGACCTTACAAGGCGGGATTTTTGGTATTCCAGCGCCGCCAATTCCACTTGCAAACGTCCTTCCTTGGTTTGCGCACGCTCGCCGAATATTTCAAGGATAAGTCCTGTGCGGTCTATGACTTTACATTTCCATGCGCGCTCCAGATTACGCTGCTGCACGGGGCTAAGGGAATAATTGAAAACTACGACAGATGGCTCTCTCTCTTCAACGATCTGCGCTATTTCCTCGATTTTGCCTTTCCCAAGAAAATGCGAGGGCTGGATGCGCGATACAGGACAGGAAATGGTTTGCAAATGTTCCAGATTGATAGCTTTACTCAGGCTTTCAATCTCCTGGGCGCGCTCTTCTATCGAGCGTGCATTTTGAATTTTACCGAGAAAAACATCGGGATTGATTATAAGTACAGTTTCGCGGGGCTTTCCTGCCACAGCAGGATAGCGTCTTGAAGACATATACGGCCCCTATTCTGCCTTTTCTGTATCGGTGTCGGAACCTTCTTCATCTTCATGCAGATTTAAAGGCCCACCCGGCATAATAGTTGATATCGCATGTTTATATACAAGCTGAACATGGGATTCACGACGCAAGAGCATTGAAAAATTATCAAACCACGTGACAATGCCCTGCAATTTGACACCATTTACAAGAAAAACGGTAACGGACATTTTTTCTTTTCTGATTTTGTTCAGAAAAACATCCTGTACGTTTTGGAATTTATCGGCCATCTTTATTATTTCCTAAAAAAATTACAATCATCTACCAGCAGAAATACAACTACGCATTTTAGTCTTTTAACGTTTTTCACAGTGTTTGCAACAAAAAAGGCGGGATTTCCGCATATTTTTTAATGCAAAACTGCTGACTGCAAGATATATTTACGCCATGATCAGCAGAAAAATTGGATACTTCACCACAATATAATATACCTATTACTTTGGCATTATTGGCACAGTGCAAATCAATTTTCGTATCACCGATATACCATATAGCCTCTTTTTCGATTTCATTATCAAGCAGAGATATACCATATTCCAAGGGAACAGCGCTTGGCTTATCCGCTTTAGTATCCCCGGAACCCACTATCCGTGAGGAAAAATACTTATCCCATTGCAAATGCGCAATCTCCAGACGCAAGAAATCGCCCCTCTTATTGCTCACAACGCCCATATTAATATTTTGCGCGGTAAAGAAATCCAGCAAATCCACCGCACCATCAATCAGAGTGATGTCTTGCAAATGATTGGCATGATAATAATGCGCAAAAGCGTCTTTGCCCTGCTCGGCCTTATCACCATATAATTCGTGAAAAATTATTTCGCGCGGTTTGCCAAGATAAGGGTGAAATTCCTCTTTTGTAAGCTCTGGCGAGATACCTAGTGATTGACGCGCTGCATTATGGATTTTTGTTAAAAAAGCAAGGCTATCTACAAGCGTACCGTCCCAATCAAAAAATACGGCGCGGGGCGGCTTTAAAGGCGGATCAATATGTCCATTCAATCTGCGCATCACTTCCCTTTTCTACGTAATCCAGATATTTAGCGTATATTTTCTGCGTTATGGGCCCGGGCTTTCCGTCCCCAATATCATGTTCATCAAGCCTTATAACAGGAACAAGCAATCCGGTGGCGCTTGAACAAAAGGCTTCTTGCGCACCATAGGCTTCTTCGGGCGTAAAATGACTCTCTATAATTTCTATATTTTGCACCTGCGCGATTTCAAAAACTGCTGTGCGCGTCACCCCTTTTAATATTTCAAAACTTTTTGGCGCTGTTATTAGAACGCCATCCTTAAAAATCCAGAAATTACTGGAGGAACCTTCTGTAATAAACCCCTCGCTATTGACCATAATGCCCTCATAAGCGCCGGCTTCGTGCGCTTTTTGTTTGGCCAAAGCCTGCGGCAACAAGGCAATCGTTTTTATATCACGCCGCGCCCAACGCTGATCGGGCACTGTAATGGCTCTCACGCCCTTATCAACGGCAGGATTACCGGAAAACTTGAACGGCCAGCACGATACAACCAGAGAGGGGATACAGCCTTGAGGAAATTTAAAATCGCGCTTGGCAACGCCCCGTGTTACCTGAATATAAAGGGCGGCATTTTTAAGCCTGTTGCGGCGAATAACCTCCCTTAAAACAAACTGCAATGCAGCGCGCTTGAGCGGCATAACGATGAACAACTCTTCCAAAGAGCGCTCTAAACGATCCAAATGCCCCTTTTCATCAGCCATTTTGCCATTCATCAAGCCTATCACCTCATAGACCCCATCAGCAAATTGATAGCCGCGATCATTGATATGCGTAAAAGCATGCATATGGGGAAGGTATTTACCGTTTACGTAGGAAATTCTGGACATTATCAGAACAAATCCACCTGCACGGAGAAAATTTTCTCCAGTGTTTTTGCCTGCTCCTGAGAGGCAAGCAAAATCAGTATATCTTCGGCTTTTATCATTTGCTGATCATCAGGAATAATGACTTTCTTATCGCGCACAATGGCTCCCAAAATCACATCAGGGGGGAAATTGGCATCGGCGACATGCATATTGACCAGTTGACTGGTATCGGAAACTTCTGCTTCAAATACTTCGGCAAAACCTTCGCGCAAATTATGCAACCCGCGGATGCGGCCCCGTCTTACATGCTGCATAATGGTCGAAACGATCGTAGCACGCGGCGACACCATCGCATCAATCCCGAGCGGCCCGATCAAAGGTGTATAGGAATTATTATTCACAAGCGTAATCACCCGCTCGCATCCCGCCTGCTTGGCAAGCAATGAGCCAAGAATATTGCTCTCATCATCATTGGTTACAGCCACCAGTGTTTCCACATTTTCGATCGAGGCTTCTTCCAGAATATCCTGATCCAGACCGTTGCCGTTCAAAATTACAACATTTTCCAGCTGCTCACTTAAGTATTCGGCACGCTTTTGGTTGTTTTCAATCATTTTGATTTGCGTTCCGCGCCCTTGTTTCAACAGCATTTTAGCAAGGCTAAAGCCTATACTGCCGCCGCCCGCAATAACAATGCGCCGCGCTTCTTTTTCTTCATGGCCGAAAGCCGCCATAACACGTCCAAGGTGCTTAGTATCAGCCACCAGATACACCTCATCCCCGACATAGAGCTGGTCATCCGGCCCCGGGAAAATGGGCTTATTGTTGCGCATGATGCCCATAACCTTGAAAGACAGATTAAGGAAGAGCTTTTCCAGTTCTTTCAACGGGGTACTGACCACGGGGCAATTCTGATTGCAGATAAGGCCGATCATATGTGCCCGGCCTTCAGCAAGCGGAATAACAAAGGTTGTACCTGGCACGGATAGCCGTTCATAAATATCTTGTGCAATGACCTGTTCAGGCGAAATAATCACATCAATCGGCATAT
>JBKHDZ010000065.1:0-9773 GCA_046541095.1 Alphaproteobacteria bacterium | reverse complement strand
ACAAGGCTATCGGCATACCTTTGCCGCGATCAATAACAGCGATTAAATCCGCATTTTGTAGATCATCGTAATTCTCGCTATCACCTATATAACCATGCTTTGCGGCCAGAATATTTTTAAGGGCGGCAAGGCGCGTTTCCGTATTATCCTCGGCTCCGGCCTCCAGCATTTCGGCGTGGTAATCGCCCACCTCTTGAGCAAGGATTTTTAAATGATGGAAGTAACGCTGCAAACTGCGGCCGGAATAGTTATGCGCAGCCAGACAAAGTGCCGCGGGGGCAATATCGATGCCCTCATCAGGAAGGCTCCCTACGGCCTGCAAATATTCTTGCGGTTCAATATCACCCATCACCAATCATCCAGAGGCTCTGATTCAATTAAAGATTGCGGCCCGCCCGTCGCTTGCCCTGATGGGGTAAACGTCTCGGGTGAGGGCGAAACAGGTTCATCCTCATAGCCATAGATTTCAACAGGCTCATAATTCGGGCTTTGCGCCGTTTGCGCGATATCTTTCCCCACAAGCTTCACATAGCTCACCACGCGGCGCACATTGCTGATCGTGCGGGCGGTTTCAATGACGCGGTTCAATTCGGCCTGATTTTGCGCCGCGCCGATCAGATAAACCACGCCGTTCACCGTATCAATCGAATAATTGATGGATTGCACGTCTTTATCCAGCGTCAGAGCGGTTCTTAGGCGCGTTGAAATCCACGCATCCTTGGCAAAGCCTATAATCCCCTCGCTATCGGCCACCTGTATCTCGTTAATCACCTGCTTCACCCCGCCGGGTTGCCAGGCAAGGCGAATGGCCTCCACCCGTTGTTCGGGGTCTTGCACCACACCCGTTACAAGAACGCGGCCCTGATTCACAGTTAAATCCAGCTTTACGAACGCATCGACATCACTGCGAAACCATAAATCATTGATTTCCGCCTGAATACGCAAATCCGATGCCGCGCGGCTAATGCCCCCTTCTTGCGAAGCGGCAATACCAAGGCTGGCCCCTATCCCTGTTGCCGTTCCCGCTAAAGAACAGCCACTTATCAACAAGGCAATCAAAGGCAGAAAATAATAGTATGAATGTTTCATGATTTTATAATTTCGACATGAGGATTTAAAAGATGATTCTCATTATGCCCCCGATAGCCACGCATTGTCCAGATGCACAAATTTCATCGGCACAATAGATTTATCCAGCGCAATACAAAACGCATCAAGGCGCATGTCAAGTTTTGCATACTCCTTGTTATCGGAAATAAATTGCCCCGCCGCCGCCTCTATCCGCGCGCGGTTTTTGGCATGAATAGCGTGCAAGGCCTCTTCAATCGTTTTGCGCGCTTTTACTTCCACAAAGACAAGCATATCTTTTTTGTGTAAAACCAGATCAATTTCACCGCCTTTGGTTTTATAACGGCGCTTTAGAATTTTATAACCTTTGGAGAGAAAATACAGCGCCGCGAAATTCTCGGCCCAGCTGCCTTTTTTATTGGCTTGCACACGTTTTGGGGAAACGCTCATTTGTTCAATCCGCTCTTAATTTCAGCGCCATATCATAGATTTCTTTTTTTGGCCGCCCGGTTATGTCGGCCACATAATTGGCGGCTTGTTTTGTTTTGCTTTGCTTCAGCGCTTCTTTTAAAAGATTTTCAATATCAGCCTGCGTCCATTGGCGCTCAAGCGCTGGCTCGATAACCAGAACAATTTCACCTTTGGGCGCGCCATGTTCTTTATAATAGGTTATCAAATCACTGATAGGGGCGGTTTTGATTTCTTCGTATAATTTTGTTAATTCGCGTGCCACACAAACTCTACGCTCCCCAAAACTGGTTTTGATATCTTGCAAAGATGCCAGCAAACGCGGCCCTGTTTCATACGTTATAAGGCTCATCTCCACGCCCGAATATTTTTGAAGCATATGAACGCGCGCCTGACTTTTGGGCGGTAAAAACCCTAAAAAGGCAAACTGATTGCTCGGCAGGCCGGAGAGTTGCAAGCCAGTAAGTAAGGCACTTGCACCAGGAATACTGGTCACAAACAAATTGCGATCGCGTGCTTCCCTAACAAGCTTATATCCCGGGTCGGAAATCAGCGGACAGCCCGCATCACTGATGAGTGCAACAGATTTTCCGCCCTGAATATCGCGCAAAATATGATCGCGCTTTTTCTCATCACTGTGATCATTATAGGATAAAAGCGGCTTTGAAATATCATAGGCTTTCAATAATTTTCCCGACACCCGCGTATCTTCGCAGGCAATCACATCCGCGCCCCTTAATGTATCCAGCGCGCGCAATGTAATATCGCGCAAATTGCCGATGGGCGTGGCCACAATGTATAACCCCGCGCGCAAATGATCTTGCTCTGGTATTTTGATATTTTTTTCGCTAGTGTCCCTATTCATAGATTAATTTTTACTGGCAAAAAGCGATAAACACCATGAAAACTTTGCGGATTTTTGTTCTTGGCTCTTTATTAAGTGCGGCCCTGCTCTTGCAGGCCTGTGGTTCCAGCCCCTCTTATCAAAGCTCTCCCTGGGTTTTTGATAAAACGCCGCGCCCGGCCAGTGAACAGCCGAGCGATTTATCAGATTTGCAAGCAACACCGCTGGAAGATGCCCCGCTGGAGGCCGAAGCCCTTCCCCCTGCGGTCGCTGCAGATCTGCCCCCTGTTAAAGTCGGCATTTTGCTGCCTTTGAGCGGTAAAAACGCCCAGCTGGGCGAGGCCATGCTCAACGCCGCGCAGATGGCCATGTTTGAAATCGGTCATAATTCTTTTGAGCTTGTACCGCGTGATACCAAAGGAACATCATCCGGTGGACGCGAAGCCGCACAATCTGCAATCCAAGATGGTGCGCAATTATTGCTGGGCCCCGTTTTCGCCGATGCCGTGCGCGGGGCCAAAAATGCGGCGCGCGGTCAAGGCGTCAATATAATTGCTTATTCCACCGATTGGTCTTTGGCCGATAATTCCACCTTTATTATGGGCATCCTGCCCTTTGATCAGGTCGAGCGCGTTATTCGCTATGCCGCCAATCAGGGGTATAATAATTTTGGTGTTTTTGCGCCTGCGAATACATACGGCACGGCAGTTTTAAACGCATATAATGAACTGGCAACATCGACAGGCATTAATACCGTCAACAGTGAGCGTTTTTCACCCAATTCATCTTCGCTGAACACAGCCATGCGCAAGTTTGCACGCTATGATGAGCGCCGTGCGCAAAGCGCCGAGGGTGAAGATATTCTTCCGCCCCCTTATGATGCCTTGTTCATGCCTGTTGGCGGCAATGAAGCGCGCACCGTGGCCAGTTTTGCCAGCCAGTACGGGATGCGCCCCGAGCAGGTGCGCCGCCTTGGCACAGGATTGATGGATGATGATTCTCTGGCCGGTGAAAAGGCCTTGGATGGCGCTTGGTTTGCCGCCCCCTCGCCGCGCCTGCGCCGCGATTTCGAGCGCAAATATTTCTCCACCTACGGCGTAAGCCCGCCGCGCATTGCTACGCTGGCCTATGATTCAACCGCACTGGCTGCCGTCCTCGCCAGAACAGGATTAAGCCAAAACGGCCGCCCGCTTTTTGATAGCGTATCCATTCAAAATCCCAATGGCTTTTCCGGTGTGGATGGTATTTTCCGCTTTCGGGAAGGCGGTCTGGTGGACCGCGGATTGGCAGTGCTGGAATTCCGCCGCGGGCAGATCAGCGTTGTTGATCCAGCCCCGAAAACTTTTCAGCAGCGCGGATTTTAAAATTTAAAATTTAAGATGGGTTAAGAAGAATGGGTATAAAACTCTTCTTCCATATGCTCATCGAAATTTTCTTCAATACGTTTTTGAATACTCGGCAAGGACACTTCCCTGAAGGAACTTCCCGCATCTAGGCGTTTTTGCATAGCCTTGAAAATCTCGCGCGGAATATTGACATCACAGCAACTCTCAAGCCCCTTAAAACCGGGGAAAGAATTGGCCTCGCAGATTGTATAGCCATCCTCGGCGTATAGCAGGTCAATTCCGGCCACCTGTAAATCCAGAATACCGGCCGTCATTACGGCCAAATCCTTGGCCAGAGGATCTGGCTTGAATTCCAGAACGCTTCCCCCTTGCGAGAAATTCGCCTTGAAATCCCCATCCTTGGCGCGGCGCTCCATAGAGGCGACAACCTTGCCATCCACCACAAACAAGCGAATATCAACACCTTTGGATTTGGCGATAAATTTCTGGAAGATGATTTGCAAATTCGGGTTGGTTTCGGCCAGAAGGCTCATCATTTCGTGGAATGTTTTCTTATCATCCATCAGGAAAACGCCTGTTCCATTGACGCCGAGCAAGGTTTTCACCACGACGGGAAAACCGATGTAATTTTCCACCAGATCCAGATCAATCGGGAATTTGCCCAGCATGGTGCGCGGGGTAGGCAATCCTCCTTCAATCAAAGCCTGATGTGTGTGCAACTTATCCGAAACCGTTTCGATGGCTTGCGAGCCATTAAAGACTTTAACCCCCAAACGCTCAAGCTGGCGAATAACCGCGAGCGCGAAATAGCCTGTATCGATCACATAGGTACGGGGCAAAACAAAATCAGGCAAGGGCATAAGCTGGCCGTCTATCAGGACGGATTGTTTATCATCATTACAAACCAGAAGATCGAATTGCTCGGGTTTGAACACCTTCACATCAATGCCCATATCCCGGCCTTCAGCCAGAAAACGGCGAATTTCAAACGCTTCCGAACTGGAGGCTTCAATCTCTTCGTTAAATAAAATCCATACTTCCATCTTTATACATCCCTGATAATTTTCCTTGCCTTTTATGGCACGAATTCCCATTTTTTTAAAGTATAAAGGGGCCTATGAATATTTGATGCGGATGTTCGTAAATTCTCTTGCCTTTTTTAATCGTTTTTCATACCGTCCTGCTCCATGCTTGATTACAACTCTTTCACCTATGCAAATTCGTCCCACCCTTGGTGGCGCAGGCGCATTATCAAAGCCATAGAGGCCGGAACAGGCAAATTCAAACTCTGGCGGCTCTACCAAAAGTATCATAAACGCAGCAATGGCGATTTGGATGAAGGGTTCTGGAAAGAAGCGCTCAAGCTGTTAAAGATTGACCTGCATTTTGATGCGGAAAAATTAAAGGCCGTTCCACAAAACGAGCCGCTTGTTATTGTGGCCAATCACCCTTACGGCGTTCTGGACGGGCTGGCCATCGGGTATATTGCAAGCCTGATCCGCAATGAATACCGCGTTTTGACCAATTCCGTGCTTTGCAAGGCCGAGGAAATTGAAAACCACGTCCTGCCCGTTGATTTTTCGCCGACCAAAGAGGCCTGGCAGATTAATCTGGAATCACGCCAGAAAGCCCGCGCCCTTTTAAAACTCAATGGCTGCCTTGTGATTTTCCCGGCGGGCGGAGTGTCCTATAAAAACCGCATGAAAGATAACCAAGCCTGGGATAATGCATGGCAACCCTTTACGGCGGCCCTTATTCAGGGCAACAAGGCCAATGTTCTCCCGCTTTATTTTGAAGGCCAGAACAGCAATTTTTTCCAGTGGGCAAGCCTCACCTCCGATACGCTGCGCCTGTCTTTATTCTTTCGCGAAGTAGCCAACCGTATTGGCAGCCGCCTTGATGTGCGCATAGGTGATGTAATTCGCTATGATGATATTGCGCATATAACTGATCGCGAAAAGCTCTGCCATCACTTGTGGAAAGAAACCTACCGCCTTGGTGGGCATCGCGAATTTCCGCTGCCGCGCCCGGCTTTCCGCATTGAAATGCCTAAACCAAAAGATAAAAACAAAACCAAGAAAAACTAGAATTCGTAACGCTCGTCATTAAATCGCACAAGATTCCATAAAGGGCGGCGCATGTGTGGAAGCATAAATATAGTAGAACCTTGGGTTGCAATCGGATCAGACGTTCCATTTGTGCCAACAACGACCTGATCGCGGTCTTCCCAAGGCTTTTCACCATTCATCGTGTAATAATCCAGATGTTTATTGACAACATCAATGCCATTGGCTTCCAGAAAACACTGCACCAGCTCTGCGCCTTCTTGCGCGGCTTCTTGAGAGAAAAACTGGCGTCTATAGGTTTTTGGCGTCTCCAAAGTCCAAGATACGGGAATATCTTCTCCGTAAACCTGTTGAATATCGGCATTTGGCCCTTTCGGTCCATTCACATGCCTTGCATGTGACCAGCCTTCGGCACTGCGCAGAAATGCATCGCGTAATATATTCATTCCCGCCCATTGTTCATCAGTGTCACAAACGGAAGTATTGGAGGGGTATTTTTTCGTCATATTCTGCTCCTGTAATATATATCTTCTAGACCTTTAAAGAAGCATGTAAAATATGTCAATAGGCCGGTGTAATACCCAAGAAAAGGCCAAGGAAAAGCTATAAAAAATGCGCAAGGCCGCCTGTTTTGCAAACCTTACGCATTTTCAAGGCGTTACCCTTGTATGTTCTCCCAGTGACGAAACCAACTCGCCGATAAAAGAGCCTATCAGCCATTCATTACCAAGTGGTTAAGAGGTTTTCCACAAGGATATGAGAATATATTATTCAAAGCCCTTGCACCGTTCAAAAGAATCGAATCAAATGCAACGCATACGAAACGAAGTGTTGTGGAAAGGATTCTCCTATGGGACAACCGGCATTTAATCTTGCCGATGTGCAAGAAGACGTGTATGAAAAGAATATCATGCAAGACAACGATGAAAATGAAACACCGCTGCGCAAAGGCAGGCCAAGAAGCGAAAAGTCCCGCAAGGCGATTTTGAAGGCAACGAATGCCTTGCTTTTACACTCCTCCGTACAGGATTTAAGCATTGAAGCCATTGCCAAAAAGGCCAAGGTCGGCAAAACCACGATTTACCGCTGGTGGCCAAACAAGACTTCTGTGGTCATGGACGCTTTGATGAGCCAGCCGGGTTTGAACAAGCCACTGCCCACGCCATCGAATAATGCCGAAGCTATCAAGATGCAGCTGGATAAACTCATTTATCTGCTGGATAGCAAGAACGGCCAGATTATCGCCCAGCTTTTTAGTGAGGCACAATCGGACGAGCAATCACAGAAAATATTCAACGATAATTTTCTGGCGCCCTTGATTGATGCGATTGAATACAGCGTTTCGCAAGGACAGGAAGATGGTGAGTTCAGCAAAAAACTCGATCCCAAAATGGTGGTGGATATGCTCTGCGGCCCGATCTTTTTCCGCCTGATGTCCCATGGGCAGGATTTTGATGACGAATTCCGCAATAATTTCCCAAATGATATCGTTCGCCTGATCAGCGCGTAGAATAAATACCTACAAATAATATGGAGGCCGCATCATTCTCGCGGCCTTTTTTCATGCTTGTAGCCGCAATTTCTTCCAAAGCGCGCAAATTGTGCGTATCTTCATTGCCCGCCTTGCTCCGGCGGCTAATTCAGGTATTCTGTAAGTCATGCTGGAAGAAGAAACAATCGCGAAAATCAAAGAGATCGAACCCGATCAACTTTATGATGGCTTTATCGAATGGGCCAATGCGCTTTTTTTCAACGAAGCCGCCGCCCTGCAAATGATTTTAATCCTCGGCTCTTTTATAATCGGCATCCTCAGCTATTCTTTCAGCCGCAAGAAAATCGTGTCGGCGATTGATGCCTCGCATCTTCCCCTGCGCGCCAAGCGGATCTTCAACAATCTGCGCAAATTGATCATGCCGATTGTTACACTAGTGATCTTGTTTATTGCAACGCGCATTGCCCTGTCGGATCTGGCGGGAAATATCGATGTGCGAATCAGCGATGTGGTCATGCAGGTCTTGCTGGCCTGGATTATCGTGCGCGTGGCCGTGCAGGTTATCGATAACAACCTCATTCGCAATATTTTTGCCCTTTCTATCTGGGTGGTGCTGGCTTTAAGCATTATCGGCGTTCTGGATGAAACAACGGGCACGCTGGATGCGATTGCCTTTAGCGTTGGCGAATTCCGTATCTCCGCCCTGGCCGTTATTCAAGGGATATTCTATCTCTTTATACTTTTGTATCTGGCGACATTTTTATCGACCTTTGCAGAAAGGCGAGTCTTGCAATCGCGCCATTTAAGCCGCTCCTCTCAGGTTCTGGTCGCCAAAATTATCCGCGTTGTCCTGATTGTTTTTGCCCTTTTGATCGGAATTACAAGCGCCGGCATTGATTTGTCCCTCTTTGCCGTCTTTGGTGGTGCCATCGGTCTTGGTATCGGTTTTGGTCTGCAAAAAGGGATTTCAAACCTGTTCAGCGGTATGTTGCTTTTGCTCGATAAATCGATTGAGCCGGGTGATGTGATTGAACTGGAAAACGGCACATTCGGCTGGGTCGATCATATGGGCGCGCGCTATACCGAAATTATTACGCGCGATAACAAATCCTTCCTTATTCCCAATGAAGATTTCATCACCCAGCGCGTAGTGAACTGGAGCCATGGGGACAGCCTCATCCGCCTGCAACTGGAATTCGGCGTGCATTACGATTCCGACCCGCATCAGGTGAAGGAAATTGTGGAAATTGCCGCCGCCAAGCCCGAGCGCGTCGTCAATGACCCCAAACCCGTGTGCTGGCTGATTGAATTCGGCGACAGCTCGATTAATTTCTCCTTACGGTTCTGGATTAAGGATGCGCAGGAAGGCGTGACCAATATCAAAGGCGCAGTCATGATGGAAATCTGGGATGCGTTCAAAGAGCATGGTATCCAAATTCCCTATCCGCACCGCGAGGTTTACCTGCACGAAGCGCCCGAAAAAGACCCAGCCGTTCCCAAAGAGAACTCTGGCGCTACGCCCAAAAAGAAAGCGCCTTCTTCTCCAAAGAAAAAGGCGCCGGCCAGTAAAAAAACCAAAAAGAATTAAAACTGCTCAGGGCGATAAAACATCAAGCCCCACATTTTGCTCCAACTCTTCTTTTTCCTTGCGCAAATCATAACCAAGCTGTATCTCCGCATCGTTCAGCTCGCGGTGCTCTTTCACCATATCCAAGGCAGATAAACCAACGTGAATTTCTTCATAGCGGCGATAAGCATCAAAAGCCTTGCGCATGTAATCATGATCGCATTTTTGCAATTTTGGCATTCTTTTACTCCCTGTATGGATAAATAATTATTTACACGGAAAATAAAAAATGTCAATTATGCTATAAATAATAGCAATAAAATTACAAAAAGCCGCGCCTAATATATAAACGCGGCTTCTTGCTTCCAGATTGCTCTAAAAATAAATTTTATGCGGCATCACGCATATTATCTTGTGCAGCAGCGGCCCGCTCCCCATCCAAAGTGGCGGCTACGGCCTTGACGACAGCGGCTATACGCACAGCTGTTTGTACTTGCTCTTGTGAAATACCGCCATCGCGCAGCATCTTTTCATGGGACTGCACACAGAACTGACATCCGTTAATCGCGGACACGGCCAGCGACCACAGCTCGAAATCAATCTTATCAACGCCGGGATTGCCGATAATATTCATGCGCAACTTGGCTGGCAGAGTCTGATACTCTTTCATCATGCCGGTAAACTTGTAATACACATTGTTCATCGCCATGATAGAGGCCGCCGCTTTTGCCGCATCTACAGCTTCGGCAGAGAGGTTATCCAGCGCCTCTTCTTCGATCTGGCGAATAACTTCGGCATTGCCGCTTGCGAGCGCTGTTGCCAAAAATGTTCCCCAAAGCTGCTGCGCATTGAGTATTTCTTCATTCGCCAGTGATGACAAATTCAATTTGATATCCTTGGCATAGCCAGGGATTTGGGATTT
>JBKHDZ010000064.1:0-10145 GCA_046541095.1 Alphaproteobacteria bacterium | reverse complement strand
CCATGGATTCATTCACAGAGCTTTCCCCTTCAGTAATGATACCATCAACAGGAAATTTTTCACCCGCTCCGACCTGTAATTTCATATTTTCGCGCAAATCGCGGATGGGCATGCGTTTAATGTTTCCACCGTCCTCTATGACATTGGCAAAGCCGCTTAAAGTGCTGAGCAGGTCTGTAGCGCTGGAGCGGGCATTGCTGCGCGCACGGAAATCCAGATAACGCCCGATTAAAAGGAAAAACATTAACATGACAGCGCTATCGAAATAAACATGTGCGCCATGTTGCATGGTTTCCCAGACGCTCATCCCTGTGGCCAGAATAAGGGCGAGTGAAATCGGCACATCCATATTGGTATGCCCGGCACTCAAGGCTTTCAGGGCCGAGCGAAAGAAGGGGCGGCCAGAGAATAAAATCGCCGGAATGGCAATCAGCGCGGAAATCCAGTGGAATAATTCGCGCGTGGCTTGCTCCATAGAGCCATCGGCATTGGCACTCCAGATGCCGACGGAAATTAACATGATATTGCCCATGGCAAATCCGGCCACGCCCAAACACAGCAATAAGAATTTGTTTTGTTTTTCGGTTTCATCGCGCTCGGTGTGCGGATCATAGGGTTTCACCCCATAGCCAAGCTTTTCAATGAGGGCGACAAAATCATTGGCGCGATCTTTAGCGCCGCTCCATGAAAGCGCCAGTCGTCCTGTCGAGAAATTCAGGCGGGCTTTTTCGATGTCTTGCTCTTTGGCCAGCGAGGATTCAATTTTCTGGATGCAACCCGCGCAATGCACGCCGCTGACCAGAACGGATAATTCGGCCTTGCCGTCCAGCCCTTCTTGAACAAGGGCTTCATATCCTGCACTAGAGGGGGCTAACGGATAATCAGGTTTTTGGTTGTCTGGAATGTCTGGTCGTCCCATGTTGCTTTTAATCTGGCTTCCCAGGCTCCTTTCAAAGGAAATTCAACGGGTAATGAGTATAAGCCATTTTCCTGATGATTCAATTTCTGCTTGAAATCCATCCCGCTTTTGACGGGGCGGAAGAAATGCACACTGACTTCTGCGTTGTCTATTATTTTGCCGTTTGCATCCTGTAATTGCCAGAGGATAAGCCCGTCTTTATGCTCAAATCTATAGGCCAGATCCGGCTGGTTTTTGGCGGTTTGTAAGCGTTCGTTATATTTAAGGCCCTTTTTATACGCGTCTTCCGTAACAAGGCCGCTATGCGAATAAAGGGCGTTATAGATAAAAAAGCTGTTCACCAGAATGACAACGCCGAAAAATGCAGCAAAAGCGCCAAAGACCCACCAGCCGCTTAAATGTTTTTCCGGTTTTTGATTTATTTGATCCATATGTAAAGCCCTGTTCAAAAAGTTAATCACGCTGCGTTATAAAACGCGCTTTATAAGTGGCTTCCATGCTAGCGTCTTCGGAGCGCAAAATAAAGCGGAATGGGCGCGGCTCTGCGGGCTCTACATTGGCCGATACCAGAACATGGTACGAGCCGACACTATCGGCAGGCACGCTCAAGCTATCGGCGCTGATATCTCCGGCGGCCTTGACCGTCATTGTGGCATTGTCCAGCCCCTCAATGCTCAGGCTATAATTATGGAAGTCGTGGGTTTTATTGAGAATTTTTATCGTGTAGCCATTGCGGATTTCGCCGCTGGAAAGTTGCACGTAAACAGGGTTGCGATCATGTAGCACATTCATTTCCAAAGGCGCGCGGAATATCAGGGCGTAAAGCATAATCCCGCCAACAAGCGCAATAACCGCGCTGTAATATAACGTGCGGGGACGAATAAAGCGGAACTTTTCCTTGCCGCCCTTAATCTCGGCATTCATGTGATTGGTGGTGTCATAGCGAATAAGCCCGCGCGGTCGGCCCACCTGATCCATAATATTGTTACAGGCATCCACACAAAGCCCGCAGGCAATACATTCCATTTGCAGGCCATCACGAATATCGATCCCTGTTGGGCAAACCTGCACGCACATGGTGCAATCTATGCAATCGCCGCGGCCATCCCAGCTTTCGCCCTTTTTATGCTTGCCGCGCGGCTCGCCGCGTTTTTCATCGTAACTGATAATCAGAGTGTCTTTATCAAACATCGCCGATTGAAAGCGGGCATAAGGGCACATATAGGTGCAGACCTGTTCCCGCGCAAATCCGGCCATTAAATAGGTGGAAAAAGTTAGCCCGATAATAAAACCAAGCACGGTCGGCGAGACATCAAATTCAAAAAAACTGCGCACCAAAGTAGGGGCATCATTGAAATAGAGTACAAATGATCCGGCCGTACACCATGCAATGACAAGCCAGATAAAATGCGTCAGCCCGATTTTGCGTATTTTCTCGAATGTCCAAGGGGAGTCCTGCAAGCGTTTGCGAGCATTGCGATCACCCTGTACAATACGCTCCACCCAGACAAACAAATCCGTCCAGACCGTTTGCGGGCAGGCATAGCCGCACCACACGCGACCAAAAAGCGAGGTCACAAAAAACAGACCAATGGCCGCCAGTATAAGGATTCCGGTCAAGATATAAACTTCCTGCGGCCAGATTTCTATCCAGAACCAATAGGCGCGCGGGCCATTCAAATCAATTAAGACCGCCTGATCGGGCGCATTGGGGCCTCTGTCCCAGCGGATAAAGGGGACAAGATAATAAATGCCAAGCATAACGGCCATGGCCGCCCATTTCAGTTTGCGATATCTTCCCCAAACGCGTTTCGGGAAGACCTTTTGCTGTTTGGCAAAATAGCTGAGAAGGCCAAGTTCGTTTTCTTTATTGCTGTTGGTTGGCTGAGCCTTGTTCATCGGTATTATCTTCTTTCAAACCTTCAAGCATCTCTTGTGCCGCCGGGTCTTCAGGTTGTGGCAAAGGAGCAGGCTCGGGAGGCTCTACGCCTTGTGTTTTTTCGTATTGAATCGATTCAGGTTCGGCATTATTGCGCAATCCTTCATCGGGCAGCATTTCTTCGGATACCTCACCGCCGCCAAGCTGATGAATATAAACGCTCAACTGGCGGATGGTATTTTCATCAAGGCGACCATTCCATGCCGGCATCATGCCGCCTCTGGAATAATAAATGGTTTCGAAAACGGTTTCGCGATCCCCGCCGTAAAGCCAGATGGCATCGGCAAGGTTGGGCGCACCAAATTCATATAAGCCCGTACCGTTCTCACCATGACAAGAAGCGCATTGTTGCTGAAAAATCTGGCGGCCAGCCTCAGGCTTGCCTTCGGTTTCCTTGCCGGAAAGGCTGAACACATAGTCAATTACAGCATTGATCTGTTTGCGGTCCAGTAAGCCATCTTGCCCGAAAGCGGGCATTTGGCTTTGGCGGGTGTCGATATTATCGGCGCGGATACCATGTTCGAGCGTGGCATGGATTTCATGGACGCTTCCGCCCCATAACCAGTCATCATCATTCAAATTCGGATACCCTTTGCCGCCTTCGCCGCCTGTTCCGTGGCAAGTGGCGCAATTATCCTTAAAGGCCGATTTCCCGCCCGCCATGGCAAAAGCGTAGAGTTCAGGATCATTCATAATTTGATCAAAGCTGGCCTCTTCAAAACGCTCCAGATATTGAGCTTGACGCTCGCGAATTTCGGATTGGCTTTTCACCAGTTCTTTATATTGGGTGTAACCCGATGTTCCATCGGTGGCGCCGCCCGGTACTGGCCAGGAAGGATATACAACGAAATACCAAATCGACCAGAGGACAGTAATAAGGAAAACCCAGACCCACCAGCGCGGTAGCGGGTTGTTTAATTCTTTCAATCCGTCCCAGCTATGCCCCGTTGTTTCAACGCCGGATAGCTCGTCCACATCTTTTTTCTTATTCTCATCACTCATCTTTATTCATCCTCTTTCAGCGGGATTTCGGCATCTTTTTTGTATTTCGATTTTGCTCCCGGGCGCAAAACCCAGATCAGCATCAGGCAAAAAAAGCCAAAGAAAAACAAAAGGCCGATCAAGCCCATATTGGCGCTGGCGAAAAGTTCTTTCATTATTCTGCTCCCTCGACTTTTTTGGCGGCTTCAAAATCAACCATTGTGCCAAGTACCTGTAAATAGGCTACCAGAGCATCCATTTCGGAAATCATGTCAGGATTGCCATCAAAATCACGGGCATTAACTTTCTCGCCATAGCGTTCCTGAAGCCCGCTTATATCCGTGCGGGCAGGGCCGATGGCTTGTATGGCGGCATCTTTTTCAGCCATTTTGATCTGCTCCTCACTATAGGGAACGCCAAGGAAGCGCAAAGATTTCATGTGATCACCGATATCGTGCAATTTGGCAGCGCGTTTGAGGAGGAATTCATAAGATGGCATGATCGATTCAGGCACCAGATCGCGCGGTTCTTTCAAATGCGCGACTTGCCATTCATCGGAATATTTACCGCCAACGCGGGCAAGGTCAGGCCCTGTGCGTTTTGATCCCCACTGGAAGGGGTGGTCATACATGCTTTCCGCCGCAAGCGAGTAGTGCCCATAGCGCACAACCTCATCCCGTAAAGGGCGGATTTGCTGGGAGTGGCAATTATAGCAGCCCTCACGGATATAAATATTATATCCGGCCAGTTCCAGCGGCGTATAGGGTCGCACGCCTTCCACAGGCTCGATAACTGTTTCCTTGCGGAAGAGCGGTACGATTTCGACAATACCGCCGATCAAAACCGCCACAATGATAAAACCCAGCAAGAGAAGGGAGTTTCTCTCCAGCTTATCGTGATTAAAATAACTCATGCAGATGCTCCTTGCACTTGAAGGTTTTGTTCTTTGATATTCACATCGCCGCGAATGGTTTTATAAACGTTGTAAACCATGATCAGCGCCCCTGTGAGGTAAAGCAGGCCGCCCAGAA
The DNA here is from genome assembly GCA_046541095.1 of Alphaproteobacteria bacterium. Classification (GTDB taxonomy): domain Bacteria; phylum Pseudomonadota; class Alphaproteobacteria; order Micavibrionales; family Micavibrionaceae; genus UBA2638. The sequence continues at coordinate 5,275 of JBKHDZ010000064.1, read as the reverse complement.
CGCGAATCGCATAGAAAGGCTCCATTGCCATGACGGTTTCCACAAAGGAATATTCTAAAAAGCCCATTTCGTTGTAATCACGCCACATCAGCCCTTGCATGATGCCTGATACCCACATGGCCGTGATATAAAAGACAATACCAAGGGTCGCAATCCACAGATGCATGGAAATCAGCTTGGTGGAGTACATCTTCTCGCGCCCCCATAGATGCGGTACCAGATAGTAAAGACAGCCGAAGGTGATAAAGCCAACCCAGCCAAGAGCGCCAGAGTGTACGTGTCCGATGGTCCAATCCGTATAGTGGGAAAGCGCATTCACGGCGCGGATAGACATTAGCGGGCCTTCGAATGTGGACATGCCATAAAAGGCCAGCGAGATAATCATAAACTGCAATACAGGATCTTCACGCAGTTTATGCCAGGCGCCGGAAAGCGTCATCACGCCGTTGATCATACCGCCCCAGCTGGGCATCCAGAGCATGATGGAAAATGTCATGCCGAGTGTTTGCGCCCAGTCGGGCAGAGCTGTGTAGTGCAAATGGTGTGGCCCTGCCCAGATATAGATAAAAATGAGGGACCAGAAATGCACAATAGACAGGCGGTATGAATAAATCGGACGGTTGGCTTGTTTGGGCACGAAATAATACATCATGCCCAAAAATCCGGCCGTCAGGAAAAATCCGACTGCGTTATGCCCGTACCACCACTGGATCATAGCGCTTTGAACACCGGCAAAGGCGGAATAGCTTTTGGTATCTGTAATGGATACGGGCAGGGATAAGCCGTTTCCGAGGTGCAAAATAGCCACCGTTATAATAAAGGCCAAAAAGAACCAGTTGGCGACGTAAAGATGCGGTTCCTTGCGGTTTATACATGTCATCAGATAAACCAGCAAATAAACTACCCAGACAACCGTCAGCCAAAGATCGGCATACCATTCAGGCTCTGCATATTCCTTGCTTTGCGTAACGCCGAATACATAGCCCAGAGCGGCCATGACAATAAAGGCTTGATACCCCCAAAAGGTAAACATCGCGAGCTTGTCCGACCAAAGACGCACACCGCAGGTTCGTTGCACGACGAAATAGCTCGTGGCAAAGAGCGCATTTCCCCCGAAAGCAAAAATCACCGCCGAAGTGTGAACAGGACGCAAGCGGCCAAAATTCAAATAAGGTTCTATGTTCAGGCCCGGAAAAACCATTTGCAGGGCAATGAATATTCCGGCGCTAAAGCCGACAATACCCCAGAAAATCGTGGCCAGCGTAAAGAGCTTGACCACGTCATAATTGTATTTGTCTTGCAAAGGTGCTGATGCAGTTGTCATTGTTTTGTCTTTTCCTTTTTTAAATCATCATCCATCCGGCCAGAATGAAAAGCCAAAGCGCACTCAACGCCATGGCTCCATTTTTCATGGTATTGGCCATTTTAGGGAATTTTACTTGAAGCGCTTGTCCTCCGCTTGCCACTAAAATCAAGGCGGGCACGGTTCCAATCGCAAAGGCGGCCATAGCCAATGCAGCCATTGCAATAGTGGGGGCAGCCGATGCCGCCATAATGGCGGCCAGAACAAGACCGCAGGGCATAAATCCAAGCATAACCCCCAAAGCATAGCGTCCCATGAAACCGCGCGGAGCGCCTAGATCAGGCATAAAGCGCTGAATGAATCTTACAGGCCATGTCATTTGCAAATGGGCCGTCCAAGGGAAAATTTTGTTTAAGGCAGGAAATATGCTGATCAGAAAAAGCGTACCTGCCAGCATGAGAATCGGTGCGCTTAAGTAAATTTTTTCCGGCGAAAACAAAGCGGCAAGATTGAAAAGCGCATAAAAAGCCAAGCCAAGCGCGATATAAGTTGTCATTCGTCCGAGGTGATAGGGAAGGAGCAATATGCCCGATAGGCGCGAAAATTGAGCGGGATTTACACTCTTATGAGAGCAACTCGCAGTACTTTGCGCCAGCACGAAAGGCGCGCACATGCCCGCGCAATGCGTAAAGCTACCCGCTAGCCCACCAATGAAAAGGCTGGTTATAAGGCCGTATTGGCCTGAAAAATCATGCAAGCATTGAGCAAAGCTCATTTAATTTCCTTATTTTTACACTATATAATTATTTGTATATTAGGCTTTGCTTACCTTGATTTTTGTCAATTTGCGTTTTAAAAACTTGGAAAATGATTAAAGACACGTTGCGCGGTATCAACTTATTCCAGAATTGTGGGGAAGATTTTTTCACAAACACCGCCGCTAATGCGCATATATCCTCTTATAACAAAGGACAAATCCTGTTTTTACACGAAGATGAAGCGAAATATTTTTACTATATAAAGAATGGCTGGGTTAAATTGTTCCGTGAAACCCTGGATGGCACGCAAGCTGTGGTTGATATTTTTACATCCGGCCATATTTTCGGGGAAACTTCGATTTTTGAAGATAGCCTCTACCCTTATAGTGCCGAAATTGTTGAAAAGGCCGAAATTATTGCCTTGCCGCTCAAGCCCTTGAAAGATGAAATTGAAGGCAATAGCAAGCTGGCTTACGACATGCTGAGTTCTATGGCGAAATATCGTCGCCAGCAAGACCGTGAAATCGAACATCGTTCAATTCAGAATGCCTCACAGCGTATCGGCTGTTTTTTGTTGCGTTTAACCCGCCAAGACGAGCAGGGCGCCGTCAAAATACAGCTTCCTTATGATAAAATGCTGGTTGCTTCACGGCTGGGTATGCAACCCGAAACATTTTCCCGTGCGCTGAAAAAGCTTAAAACCGAAACGGGTATTGAGATTAAAGGCGCTACCATAGAAATGCAGGATCTTGAACAGTTAACCAATTATTCCTGCGGGGCATGTTCTTCGGAATTTCCGTGTAAAGATATATCCGCCAAAGCGGGGTAAATTAGCTGTAGAGCCATTCCCAGTTTATCTTTGCGGGATTTTGAATGTATATATCGGGGTTGTTGATGACATCTTCTATATAGGCTTTTTTAACAATCCACTTACCATCGCATGTGCATTGCGAACCGCATGCATGTTTATCGGCCTGTATGCGCCCTTGTGAGAGCGTAAAAACATAGTCTTCCTCATGCGGCGGATCGCCTTCAATATTGACTTCAATCATACGGCCTTTTGATTGTTGTTCGGCGGCATCCAGAATTTGTTTGAATGGAAAACGCTCGCAATTCTTATGAAGAGCCACATTGCATATGGATATGTAGCGTTGAATATAATCCAGACCCTGTTCATTGTCTTTTTTCATACCTGACAGTTTGCAATAGTTTTTCTTTAATAAACTTGATGAGAGTCAAGATTTTGAAAATTTTTGATTCCAGCGTAATTGGCCATACGATTTTTCTTGAACATTTGCATGAAAATACTTATTTATATGGAAAAATTTTTGAGGGGCATAGATTAATTCAATGTATCCAGTCAATTTGAATTTGACAGGCGAGCGCGCCAAAGTTTCCCAATTTGTGGAAGGCGCGCCTTTTGTTTTCTTTATTACCGCACTTATACTAATAAATGCTATTACTCTCGGCCTTGAGACAGATGCCGGTATTATGCGCGAATACGGCCATGCGCTCTTCTGGATTGATACGGTCATCTTAAGTGTTTTTACCGTAGAGATAGCCATTAAACTTTACGCCTATCGTTTGTCATTCTTTAAATCAGGGTGGAATATATTTGATTTCGCTATTGTGTCTATTGCCTGGTTGCCGGCCAATGGTGCGCTGGCCGTTTTGCGAGCGCTCAGAATATTGCGGATTTTGCGTCTGATTTCTGTTGTGCCGCAGATGCGCCGTGTTGTATCGGCAATCGGTCATTCCGTGCCGGGAATGATTTCGGTGATCGGTGTATTGGGATTGATTTTCTATGTTTCTGCTGTTCTGTCCACCAAATTGTTCGGAAGTCACGCAGATCCGAATATGCAGGAATGGTTCGGCTCTATTAGCGCTTCTGCCTATACCTTGTTTCAGATTATGACATTGGAAAGCTGGTCGATGGGGGTTGTGCGCCCCACTATGGAGATTTTCCCCTGGGCCTGGATGTTCTTTTTGCCTTTCATCATTATTACGAGCTTTGCCGTGCTTAATTTTTTCATTGGCATAATTGTAGATTCCATGCAAATCGCGCAGAAAATGGAAGCCTTGGAAAATGGGCAGGACGATGACATGCCTGTGACACAAAAAGATTATCGTCATTTGGTAAAACAGCTGGAGGCAATTGAGGCTCAACTTGCAGTTATACAAGGGCAGGGTGGTGCTCATATCAATGACAACAAGCCCTTAACTAAAGGCGGACCGAAATTACCGCCAGATCAAAAATCGGCTTAAATAACCTTAACGAAACTTGACCTCATAAGGGGCTTTACAAAAGTCCACCACGTTTTTGTAATTATCCAACAAAACTCCTATCCTGCAACATACTGTTTACTTAAAAAGCCCTGAAAATACATAGTCGAATATAATTATTTTCGGTCTAAGAAGCCACAAAAAACTTTTTTAACAAAGGCTTATTTTTGACCCGATATGATTAAAGTTTGGAAAATAGGGAGCGCGATGGTGAGCGGCGAGGAAATGGCACGATCTAATAAGTTAATAATCTAGGGCGGTTATTGGATATTGGCGCCCCCTTTAGCGCAAGTAAGGTAAACTGGGCAAGGTTTTAAGAGGTGATGTTATGAAAGCTCATAGATTTCCCACCAACCTTTTTTAAAAGGTTTAACATCAATATTAACGGCTTTAAAGCTTTGTAACACATTTTGAATGTCTTGTTTTGTCGTCTGGGGATGCTTTTGCGCTAGGTATTTTTTATTGATAGTTCGGGATTCTTTCGGGGTTTTTAATTGCGTTTTTATGTGCCAGGCATGATGGCGCAGGAGGAAAATCTGGTCTTTTAAAAATTGTTTGAAGGTATAAACAGGCGGGCGCCAGTTTAAAGACGCTATATTTTCTAAAATAATGTCGCACGCCTCTTTATCAAGACAGCCCGCGGACACAGTCGCCATAAATTGACGTTGTTTTTGCGCATTGATTTTTCTTTGCTTCGGGCTAGGTCTTGTCATATATTCGAGTGTCTTGAATAACTCTCCTTTTGTGGTCGCCACGGTGCTCATATCATTAGCAAGTTGCACATTATACTCATCAGAGTGAATAGGGCAGTGGGCTATAACGTTTAAACCGAGTAGAGCGCTTTCGATCGCCGTTGTACAACCCGAGTGTATCATAGCGCGTGAATGTGCCGCCCACTGCACGGCTGTCCCTGTATGGATGCAATATGCGT
>JBKHDZ010000063.1:0-10181 GCA_046541095.1 Alphaproteobacteria bacterium | reverse complement strand
CCCGCCGCAGGCCAATTCCATGGCGCTGGATAAAGAAGATTTCATTGAAAGCATTAATGCGGGCTCAAAAACACTCGAAAACTATGATAATAGCGTAAGTATATTGGAAATTAAAATTTCCAGCGATAAACGCAAAGCCACCGTTTTTACTCAAGGCCGTGAAACAGGTACTATGAATGCCGAAGGGGAAGCAATTCCAGTGGAGGGCAATTCAAAATGCCATCAGATAATTTCACTGAGCGAAAAAGGCATCATCCAGATATACACGGCAAATTGCGAAACAGTAATCAGCTTTCAGGATTATTAATTAATGCACGCTGGCCGAAGCGCCCGGCATTGCCATCAAAGCCATATCCGACATGATTTCGCTTTCATCCGCGCCGCTCTCCTCCAATGGCTCCGGATTGAGAGCAGCACTGATATAATCGCAATAAGCGATATATTCATCGAGCGGACACATTTTTGCAAAAACAAAAGATGCATCGACAAAGGCCTTGGATAAAGACAAGCGGTCAACACCCTGCATTAACAGGCTATCTTTCATGTCTTCCAGCGCTTTAAGCATTTGCTCAAGATCGGCTTGCTCCAAAGAATTCGTGCCTGCAAAAGATTGTAGAACCCTCATATCTTTACGGGATAACAGATATTGATCGGTTTTCTTTTGCAAATAGCGATCATCATATTGCACAAGCGCCAAACGCTTTCCGGCAAATTCAAAAGTAAAATCCATAAAATTGGCCAGACGGATTTTGCGCGCCCGCTCGGGATCGCTGTTTAAATCGCGTTTGAAATCCCATGGATCTTCATAATCCATGGTTTGCACGGCAATCGCCATCAATAAATGGGCCAGATCAAGGCGCTGCGCCGCCTTAATTTCAAAGTTGTGGGAAAAATTTATAATTTCAGAATATGCGTAATTCTGATCTGTATCTTCGGAAATATCCGACCAGGATAAAGTTTTCATGTACACCCTCAATTTCTTTTTTTAATTACCATCATTATCCACAAAATCGGGATGTGAGTCAAAGAAACCAAAAAAGCCTAATTGAATCAGGCAAGAAGGGATTTTAGATAAATTTTAGCGGCGCGCGACCATCAGTTTTTTGATCTCCGCTATAGCCTTTGCAGGGTTCAAGCCTTTGGGGCAAGTATTGGTGCAATTCATGATCGTATGACAGCGATAGAGGCGAAACGGGTCTTCCAGTTGATCAAGGCGCTCGCCCGTGGCTTCATCGCGGCTATCGGCAATCCAGCGATAAGCCTGTAACAAAATAGCGGGACCTAAAAATCTGTCCGCATTCCACCAGTAAGACGGGCAGGATGTCGAACAACAAAAACATAATATACAGGCAGCAGGGCCATTGCCGTCTGCGCCGTTTAGAAGCGTGGAATCTTCCTCGCTTTGCAAACGCTCGCGCCCCGGCGCAGGGCTATCAGCCTTCAGCCAGGGTTCAATCGCTGTATATTGCGCATAAACATGGTTAAGATCGGGCACAAGGTCTTTAACGACGGGCATATGAGGCAAGGGCGAAAGCGTAATATCGCCTTTAAAGTCCTCAATAGCCTTGGTACAGGCCAGCGTGTTCGTGCCGCGCCCATCACCGATATTCATCGCGCAGGAGCCGCAAATCCCCTCGCGGCAAGAGCGGCGAAATGTCACGGTCGAATCCACATAATCCTTGATATAAATCAACGCATCCAGAACCATCGGACCGCATTTGGCCAGATCAATCGTATAGCTGTCCCAGCGAGGGTTTTTCGGTTCACCCTTATCGTCCACATCATCAGGGCTCCAGCGGTAAATGCGAAAGGTTCTTTTCTTCTCCGCGCCATTTGCCGCATCAATGTGACGGCCTTTGGTAATTTTGGAATTTTTCGGAAGGGTGAATTCAGCCATGATGTTTTTTTCAGTCTTTTAATCGATAACGCCCATAATAGGGCGCAATTCTTACCAGAAATAAAAATAGTGCACAATTCAACCTTTGTGAAGAGGTAAAAGAGCTCTGGTCTAATCAAATTCCGGCGCGGACTGATTCAAATCCACACCCATGCGGCGATTGGGAAGCGTTACAGGAATGAGATCACCGCGCGTATCTGCAGCAGCGGACTTTAAGAATTGTAAGGCAACTGGGTTTTTAATCGTAATCGCCATGCCCATATAATCGGTCTCCACATCCGCAGCTTTTGCATTTTCAGGGTCTAAAGACTGTACCCAATGGAGCCAATCTATACGCGAAGGCAGATGCTTTCGCGCATAACGTTCAAATTGGATTATAAATCTTCCTGTTTCCACAGACCTGAGTTCAATTTTAAAGCCCTCTCTTGCTTCAGGGCATTGGCTTTTTAAAATCTTTGATGCTTCTCGCTTTTCTTTTTCTGAAAGCAGCCATTTTGCTTGATCCATTTTTTGTTTTTTTAGCCTTTCAAAATGTTCAGGCTTTGCGAGTTGCTCATGTTGTTGTCTAGCTTGTGCAAGTTTGCTTTTTAGCTTCTCTAAACGATCTTTGCCTTGAAAATCTTTAATCAAACTTTCCAACTTACAAATATCTGATTTGACTGTCACATTTTCAACGACAACTTTATCTTCACCCTCTTGATTAAAACCCTCTTGATTAAAAAAACCGTCAGAAATAAAATCTGCAGGATTAGAAATGGCGTGTTTCGCGAGCCGTATGAAATAACTTTCTAGTTCAGCATTTAAATCAGCACCCGTTTTGTTCAAATCAATTATTTTTCCTAAAACAGCCTTAAGCTCCGCACGATCTTCTTTTTTCAATGCTGTAAAGGGCTGGTCCATAAGTCTATCGTTTAATTCATCACTTAGTAAAATATTTAAGGGAATATTTTGAGGAATACTTTTTAGGGCGTCATATATATTTCTTTGCGTACTAAAGTCTATGCGATTAATATTACCAATGTTTATAGCATAAGAGTTACTCTCATCTACTCGTACGGCATCGATTTTAGTAAACAAGTCTTTAAAAGATAAATTTTTTCTTTTCTTATCATAGCGTAATAAACAAAGAATAGAATTTAATGTGTAATGAGGGTAGCCTCCGGATTGACCTAAACTTGCAAAAACGTCAGAAAGCGAACCCATTGAAGAAATACCACCAACAGCTACAACTGCTTCCTGCGCAACCTTTCCGGCTCCGCCTGTGGCTAGACTGGCGCCTGTGGCTGCGGCACCTCTAAAAAATCCACGTCTTGATAAACCTTCGCTCATAAAAAAATGCTCCCATAAATTCTGGGAGCACTTTAGAAACTATAGCGGTTTATGTCAAATTATTAATACACACGTGCCTTGGGCGGGATGGCCTCAACCTCGTTGGTCAGCGTATGCTGGATAACGGGGCGGTACTCGATTTTGGTTTTACCGTTATCATCCACCCAGATGATAGAATGTTTCATCCAGTTTTTATCATCGCGGTCGGGGAAATCCTCCCGTGCATGGGCGCCTCTTGATTCCTCGCGGTTGGCGCAGGAATGCATGGAGGCCACAGCCTGCCCCATCAGATTATCAAGCTCCAGCGTTTCCACGAGATCGGTATTAAAGATCATCGAGCGGTCTGTCACTTTCAAATCCTTCTTACCGGCAAAAGATTTATCGATCTTTGTAACGCCCTCATTCAACACATCACCTGTGCGGAATACGGCCGCGTGATCCTGCATGGTTTTTTGCATGTCCGCGCGCAACTCGGATGTTGGTGTATTACCATTCGCATTGCGCAATTTATCCAAACGCTCCAGCGCTTTTGTCCCATCATCACCGCTAAACGGGCGGTGCGAGGCACCGGGTTGCACGGTTTCCGAAGCACGTATCGCCGCAGCCCGGCCAAAGACGACAAGATCAAGCAGAGAATTCGAGCCAAGACGGTTGGCACCATGAACGGATACACAAGCCGCCTCGCCAATCGCCATAAGGCCCGGCACAATCGCATTGGGATCTTTTTTGGTGGGGTTAATGACTTCGCATTTATAATTGGTCGGGATACCGCCCATATTGTAATGCACGGTCGGCAAAACGGGGATGGGTTCTTTTTCCACATCCACGCCGGCAAAAATTCGGGCCGTTTCGGCAATGCCGGGAAGCCGCGAGTGAATAACTTCCGGCTCCAGATGCATCAGGTTCAGATGAATATGGTCTTTGTTTTCACCAACGCCGCGCCCTTCGCGTATTTCGATGGTCATAGAGCGGGATACAACATCACGGCTGGCCAGATCTTTTGCAGACGGTGCGTATCGTTCCATAAATCGCTCACCTTCCGAATTTGTAAGATAGCCGCCCTCACCGCGCACGCCTTCGGTAATCAAACACCCTGCGCCATAGACACCTGTCGGGTGGAACTGGGTAAACTCCATATCCTGTAACGGCAGACCTGCCCGCAAGACCATGGCATTCCCGTCCCCTGTGCAGGTATGGGCAGAGGTACAGGAGAAATAGGCGCGGCCATAACCGCCTGTCGCCAGAATTGTTTGATGCGCGCGGAAACGGTGAATTTTGCCATCATCAAGATTCCAGGCCATCACGCCCAGGCACTGGCCATCATCACTCATGATCAAATCAAGGGCGAAATATTCGATAAAGAATTCTGCCTTATTCTTGAGGGCTTGCGTATAAAGCGTATGCAAAATGGCGTGGCCTGTACGGTCGGCTGCCGCGCATGTGCGCTGGGCTGTGCCCTTGCCGTAATGGGTTGTCATACCGCCAAAGGCGCGCTGGTATATCTTGCCTGCGGCTGTTCTTGAAAACGGCACGCCGTAATGCTCCAGCTCGATAATGGCGGGAATAGCCTCGCGGCACATATATTCAATCGCATCCTGATCGCCCAGCCAGTCCGAGCCCTTGACCGTATCATACATGTGAAAACGCCAATCATCCTCGCCCATATTGCCAAGCGCGGCAGAAATTCCGCCCTGCGCCGCCACAGTGTGGGAGCGCGTCGGAAACACTTTGGATAAAATCGCCGTACTCAAACCTTTTTCGGCACACCCAAATCCCGCGCGCAAACCCGCGCCGCCGGCACCAACCACAACCACATCATATTCGTGATCAACAATTTCATATTCTTTTGTGACTTTTTCGTTCATTTTTTTATCTGATCCTAAAGTGCAATTTGTAAAACACAGAAAATACAAGCAATACCGGCGCCGAAGAAAAACAGCTTCTGGCCGATTAGCTTGAAAATCTTAAACCCTTCATTATGTATATAATCCTCTGTCACAACTTGTGTACCCAGCATGGCGTGATAAAAGGTGGAAATAACCACCAATATCATCAAAATGGCGTTGAGTGGTTGTGAAAGCCAGCCAATAAATTCCGCATGTGAGGCCCCGACAAGGCTCACAACCGAATAAACCAGCCATAACATGAGCGGTATATTGGCAATCGCTGTAATACGCTGCCCCATCCAGTGATCGGTTCCCTCTTTGGCACTGCCAAGCCCTCTGGCGCGCGCCAGCGGCGTTTTAATGCCCTTATCTTCCCATTTCATCGTCACGGCTTTGTAACTCCTTTAATCTCATTTCTATGACTTCGTCTTGTGTAACGGCGGTGCCTTCTACATCCATATCATCTGCGCTATCTTTACCGCTCGCTTTTGATCCCGGCTTTTTAAAACCTTTGGTTGCAAGTCGCCTTTCCAATTCCCTGACGTCGATATCTTCAATACTGGTAATGTTATTCTGGCGCATATAGCGCTTTATTTCCTCTGCGCGCTCTGCTACATCCGGATCTTGGGGTAAAATTTGCTCTTGATCAGGAGTTACCCTCAGATCGGCCTGCCCCCTCTCGGTGTCCATTTGCGTATCTTGTCCGGTAGAAGCTCTTTCTTGATCAGAAGGTTCATTATCGGCTTCCTCGCTCACGCTCTCCGCCTCGGATGCTTCCCCGGATTTCGGCCTCGTAATCACTTTGGGCGGATCTTTAAAGATGCGTTTTTCCAGTTGCGGCGTTCCCGGCATACGCTCATCCTGCAACATACGCTCCCCCGGCGTTGTCTGGGCCAATGCAAAAGGCACAGCCATGCACGAAAGCATGAAAACCGCTAGAAACACAAAAACACCGTTAGATCGCAAGGACATGACAAAAAACTCCACTTAAAAATTATAGGCGCAATACCACGTCAAAGCCGTCATGGCTATTGCAACACATACAACCATTATACCAGCTTTGCGGGCGCAAGAGAGATTAAACAGCCGCCCTGTATCCCAAATTAAGTGCCGCACACCATTACATAAGTGATAAAACAGCGCAAACGACCAGCCAAAGAGCATGAAAAGACCCAGCGGACTACCTGCAAACCACATAAACTGATCATAGGCATGCTCCCCAATGGCCGCGGCCACCAAAAGCCAGACCAGCATCAAAGTTCCGATTGCCATTGCGACACCGGTGATACGGTGCAAAATAGACAAGGTTGACGAGATTTGCGGTTTGTAAATTTGCAAATGCGGGGATAAAGGACGCTTGGCGCGAATGGCAGGATCAGACATAGATTTTTACCAGATTTGTTATTATTACCTTCTTCGAACATATAATAGGTTGTTCGATATATATTTCAATGGATTAATTGCACGCTTAACAGGGTCAGGACTTATTAATTTTAAAACAGAATATATCATAATTTATAGGTCCCGCCCTTTAGCAAAAAGCTTTTCTTTTTCGTGTGTAATATTTTGTGTATAGTATTTCTTTGAAAAACAATGCGGGACGAAACAAATATGCAGGAAAATTTACGCGGTGAGCAATATGTCGGGAATAGCCAGTTTCATATGATACGCTGTGTCGTGGCGATGGCCCACGCAGACGGCATAGTCTGCGACAAGGAAATCGAACACATTGAAAATCTTATTGCCCGCATGCCCTTTAATGCCGAGCAAAAATCAACACTGCGCCATGATTTGAAAGAGCGCCAGAATGTTTCCAGCCTTCTTGCCCATATCAATGATCCCAAATATCGGGGGCAAGTGGTCTATTTTGCCCGCCTGCTGGCTTATAAAGACGGTGAATTACATCCGAGTGAAGAAGCCTTGCTGAAACGTATGCACCTCACTGTTACCGACGGGCTGGATATGGAACAAATCCGCAGTGACGTTCACAACTATGTCACATTAGAAATGGTAAAACATGAGACCAATATGGATGCCCAGCGCCCGGATACAGGTCTTTTTGGCTTATTGGATCGTTTCATGCTCTGGTGCGGCATTGATTTGATGGATGAATAAGGAAGAATTCTAATTTATATGCGGATCTTGCGCAACAAAGCGGTGATCGGCAATCATCAGTGGCCAGTCTTCGCGCTGGCGTCCCAGTAAGACCTGACGATCAATTTCCAGCATGGTTCTGGTCATACTATTCATAAGCCGCACGCATGGTTGCAAGGCGTTGGGCCCTGAATAAGGAAAGCCTGCGCGCTTATAAAATCCGAAGTGATCCATATATTGGGTATTAAAGACATCATCGAAAACGCGCGCGATCATGAAAGAATTATACTTCATCATTTCATGCATATCCTGCGCGGTCTTCAAAGGAATTTTCACATAGCCCTTACGGTCTATTTCCCCTTTAAAAACATCCAGAGAATCCAGATAATTGCGGTAAATTTCCAGCTCTTCTAAAAACAGATCAAAATTCGGCAAATTATAGCCCAGATTGCGCGCCTCTTCCATGATCAGGGCATGTTCGGAATCATCCAGAACCTCATCAATGGCCTGCACCAGTTTTTGGGCATCATCATACACATCCCAACATAAATCGAATACTTCATACGGTACGTGGATGGTTTTATTTTTCAAAGAATTTTCAGGAGGCTGGGCGGCGCGGTAGAATTTCTGGCACAACAAAACAGGGTCGGACGTATCGGTCCGGTAAATGCCATCCAGAAAATTCTTGGCCGACGCTTTCTTGTTCACATTTATTATCGCTTGCCTCTTTAAAAAAGGCCCAAGCGCTCCCTGTTATAAAGCACTTTTGCAAAACCGGCAGGCAGCGAAAGATTATAATTATGCGGCCGCCTGCATTTTTTCTTGTACCAGAAGTTCGGCAATTTGAACAGTGTTCAATGCCGCGCCTTTGCGTAAATTATCGGCCACGCACCAGAAATTCAAACCGTTCTCAATGGATGGGTCTTCGCGCACGCGGCTTATATAAACGGCATCCTCGCCTTTAATTTCATTGGGCGTGACATATTCCAGATCGGTTTCCAGATCAATGACACTCACCCCTTCAGCTTCGCGCCAGAGTTTTTTGGCATCCTTGGCGCTCAATTCTTTTTTCAGCTCGACATTGACCATCTCGCTATGGCCGATGAAAACAGGAACGCGCACGCAATTCGCGCAAACCTTAATGGATTTATCCAGAATTTTCTTGGTTTCCACAACCATTTTCCATTCTTCTTTGGTCATGCCGTCATCCATAAAGACATCAATTTGCGGAATGCAGTTAAAGGCAATCTGCTTGGGATATTCTTCAGGCTTTGGTTCCTGATTCATATAAATGCCCTTGGTCTGGTTAAACAATTCGTCCATGGCCGCCTTGCCGCTTCCCGAAACAGATTGATAGGTGCTGACCACAACGCGTTTAATTGTCGCCGCATCATGCAAAGGCTTTAGCGCAACCACCATCTGAATTGTCGAACAGTTCGGATTGGCAATAATTCCCTTGGGGATATCTTTAATCGCCTCGGGATTAACTTCGGGTACGATTAAAGGAACATCAGGGTCCATGCGCCAATATGATGTATTATCAATGACTATAGCCCCTGCTTTCGCGGCTTTGGGTGAATATTCGGCCGATACTTTGGCCCCCGGAGAGGATAGTACAATATCCACGCCCTTGAAATCAAAAGTGGCCAGATCGCGCACTTTCAGATTTTTATCGCCATAAGACACCTCGCGCCCCACCGAACGGCTGGAAGCCAACGCAATGACATCATCGGCCGGAAAATTCCGCTCATCCAGAATGTTCAAAATCTCGTGACCTACATTACCGGTTGCACCGACTACGGCTATTTTATATCCCATTATTTGCTCCTTTTTAGGGCTCTTACCATTTCCAATGATTGTGATAATATGAAACGTCTTATTGTTGCAAGGATTTCTCATCATCATGACCATTAACCCGCCGGAAAATACACGCGATAAAATTGCCGAACTGGAAGCCAAGGTGGCCGAGGCCGATGCTTTGGCCGAGATGAAGTCCAATTTTCTGGCCACAATGAGCCATGAAATCAGAACGCCGATGCAAACGATTTACGGTATTTTGGAACTCATCGACGAAGAAAAGCCGGATGCAAAAATATCGAACCTTGTTGATATTGCCCGCAAAGCCTCGAGCGGATTGCTGGAAATTCTGGATGATGTGCTGGATCTGGCCAAGGTGGATGCCGGGAAAATGGAGCTGGATGTCTATGAGGTTCCTGTGCGCCTGCTGGTGCGCGGTCTTTTGGAAGCTTTGGCTGTCAAAGTGCATAGCGCAGGCATTGAGCTGATTGATGATATTGAACAAGACGTGCCCTTTGTTGTGATCGGCGATCCCAAACGCCTGCGCCAGATTATTATGAATTTATGCGGTAATGCGCTGAAATTCACCGATAAAGGTTCCGTTACAGTGCGGGTTACAACCAACACAAAAGTATTAAAAACACCGAAAATAGGCATTGGCCTGCGCTTTGAAATTATTGATACCGGGATCGGTATGAGCGAGGAAGCGCGGAGCAAGCTGTTCCAGAATTTCTCACAAGCCGATAGCTCGACAAGCCGCAAATATGGCGGCACCGGACTGGGGCTGTCCATTTCCAGGCAGATCGTCGAACTGATGGGCGGAACGATCCATGTTCAGAGTCGACTGAACCAAGGCTCCACGTTTACCGTGGTTCTGGAATTGCCCCGAGCGGAACAACGCCTGGAAGCAATCCCCGTGGCGGATATGGCTTCCTTGCGTGTTCTTGGCGTGGACGATAACGCGGTCAACCTGGAAATTCTCAAAGAGCTTCTGGCTGGATGGCGCATTGACTGTGAATTGACCAGTTCCTGTGATGAATGCATGGATCTGCTGCGCCAGGGAGTTCGCTCAAGGAGACCCTTTCACGTGGCCATTCTGGACTTCCATATGCCGGACATGGACGGTATGGAACTGGCTCGCCGAATCAAGGATGATCCGGAATTGGTTGCGACCAAGC
>JBKHDZ010000062.1:0-10309 GCA_046541095.1 Alphaproteobacteria bacterium | reverse complement strand
GGGCCTATGAAGTCACCTGCCAAATCCGCAAAAAAAAAATGAGGCACCATTGGCTCCCACGCTACAAGCGCTAGAAAATAAAGAAGATCCGCAAACTGATAGACGTACCGCGCAAAAATTAAAACGCGGCCAAATTGCCTTTGAAGCCAAAATTGATTTGCATGGATTATACCGCGAGCAAGCCAAAACCCGCTTAATCGGTTTTATAGAGCAATCCTATCATGCCGGGATGCGCTGCGTTTTGGTGATTACAGGCAAAGGCAAATTGATATTGGATGGCGAAAAAGCCGATGAGAACACCCCTGGCGTTATCCGGCGTAACTTTCAAAACTGGATAAAAGAGGCGCCGCTCAAGAGTTACATATTAAGCGTTGAAAAAGCGCAGATACGCCATGGTGGGGCGGGCGCTTTTTATGTGCTGTTAAAACGAAAACGCCGATAAAATTATTGGATTTCAATAATAAACTCTTTTTCTCTGGGCGCAATGCCTGCGCGGTTTAAGGTGGCAATGCCTTTATACTCCCCTGCGGGCAGGGTTTTGCCATTCAGACGGCGGCCCGTGAAATAATATTGCCGCGCCCGATCTTTGGGCTGGGTAATATCCTGGCTCACAAAAATGCGCCCTTGGGAATCTGTGATTTTCAAATTTATGGCATCGTCTTTTTGCACGCCGTAAAATGCCGTCCAGAATACAAAAGCTTCCGTATTGGCCGGGATAAATTGAGGGTCTTTTTCGCCTTCTTCTATGCTTTTGAAATCAGGAGCCTGCATGCGAAAGCCACCATCATAAATTGAAACTGGCGTGTAAAGCATTTCTTCAGAGGATTTCCAGAGTGATCGTTTCTGGCCGCCGCATCCTTCACTATTGGTCATACCGCTATAAGGATCCATCACGGAATTTTCCCATAGAATACCAAAATGCAAATGCGGAAATTCGGCAATTCCCGATTGCCCGATCTGGGCAATAATATCGCCTGCTTCGACTTTGTCGCCAACAGCAACTTTTATGCTACCCTCTTTTAAATGACAGTAAATGGTTTTAATGGCCGCGCCATGATCAATAAAGATGCCATTGCCGCATTCTTTGCGCAATTCGCGCAAGCGCTCGAAATCTGCCTCGCTTTTAAGACTATCATCTTCGCCGTCCCGCAAGCGTTCAACTCTTCCGGCCTTGGCGGCCAGAACATTAACACCGCTACGCATCTCGGCGCGGCTTTTTAGCGCGAAATCGGTGCCCTTATGCCCTTCATAGGTTTTGGGACCGCAGCGAAAATCTTCGGCGCTGTTTTCGGCGGGGTCCATATCCACATAATTGACTGCCCAGCATGTTTCATCAAGGACACAATCGACAGGGAAGATGAATTCCGGCGGCTGCGCCTGCACGGTTTTATTTGTAAGCCCTGCTATAAAAAGAGTGCCAAAACATAAGAGTATGCGTATAAAAGCCATGATTTTAAAATAGCGCGTCTTAAGAAGAAATAAAATTTCTTGCGCTAGAATTTGAAAAAAACTTTCGGCCGTGGCGAAAAGGGTACAAAAAATTGAAAGCAAGCGGGCATAGAGATTTATTTGATCAGGTGCGCGGATCTACTCAGAAAATAGAGCCGAAATTTCCTGCCGCCGCCCTTTTGGATGAGAGCGGGCAAAAAGTTCAGCCCGAAATTCTCTTCTCGCCGGATGATCGGGATGTGGAAAAATACCGCCATAATCTGGGTTGCCCGTGTTGTGATGCGCGGCTGAAATGGACGCCCGCGCAAGAAAAAGTTATGGGCTCACGCCCGCGCAAAGGTTTTTTCAGCAGCTTTAATCTGGAAGATCATAAAGGCTGTGATCTGGCCTCGGGCGATGACAAGTTATCGCTAAAAACGCGCAATCGCCTTGAGTTCTTCTCTCAAAGTGGCCCGAAAATTCTCTACTGGAATATTGCCTATAAACATTTAAGCCCGATATTTAAAGAAGCAGCCAGCCCGCTGAAAGACATCACGCCCGTTATTCAAACGGCCTTGGAAGAAAGCGATGCGCCGATCACATATCAAATCGGCTCTATGGACGAATTTCTGGATTTAGCCAAACATAGGGGTTTTCAGGATGAATTCTGGAATGATGTGATAATTTATAATGAAGAGCGCCGCGTTCCCTGGCATGATTTTGTATTTTTGGAAGGTCAGCGCGAATTTCTGGATACGGTTTTAGAAGCCGCCGAGCAAGGCGCGCGCCAGCCTAAAGTGGTGAAGGTCGATATCGCGCCCATACAAAAAGGCGATATTATGATCGGGCCATACAGGCCCGGCATTCGCGTGGCTTTTGATCAGGACCGCCATCTTTTTACGCTGGAATGCACGCCCGAGGCATTATCCGCGGATAAGGGCAGTAAGATTGTTGGTGAATTTTCTTCGCAAATCATCGTGCAAACCCACAGTTATGATGTGTTTCATGCGCTTATTGATGCGTCCTTATCGGATGAGGTGCTTATTTTGCACGGCGTTGCTTCTACATCGCCCAAGGAAATTCAAAATGTCCGTTATCGCTGGCCTGAAGGGGAATGGCCCAATAATCATTTGCGCAGCTATCTTTATTTAAGTGCGGCAAAGGATATTGCCTTGTCACCCAAGTTATCTGCAAAGCGGGTAAAAACTTACAATTATGATCCGGATATCAATTAAAGGATAAATTTGCTTAAATCTGCGGATTTTACCAGATCTTCAACATTCTCTTTCACGAAATCAGCCGTAATTTTAATGGTTTCACCGCCGCGATCGCTGGCTGTAAAACTGATTTCTTCGAGAAGTTTTTCCATGACGGTATGAAGCCTGCGTGCGCCGATATTTTCCACCTGTTCATTGACTTCAAAAGACAGGCGGGCAATTTCATCAATCGCAGGTTCTTCAAATTCCAGCGTGACCTCTTCCGTACCGATCAGGGCGATATATTGCTTGATCAGGCTGTTTTCGGTTTCTTTCAGAATTTGTTTGAAGTCTTCGACCGTGAGTGCGCGCAATTCAACGCGGATCGGCAAGCGCCCTTGCAATTCGGCCAGCAGGTCCGAGGGCTTGGCGTAATGAAAAGCGCCGCTGGCAATAAACAAAATGTGATCGGTTTTGATGTGGCCGTGCTTTGTGGTTACGGTTGTCCCTTCAATCAAGGGGAGCAAGTCGCGCTGCACGCCTTCTCTTGATACATCGCCGCCGCGCACATCCTGACGGGCGGCAATCTTGTCAATTTCATCCAGAAAAACAATTCCGTTTTGCTCGACAAGTTCAAGAGCCTGAGTAACGGTTTTTTCTTCATCGATCAGCTTGTCGGCTTCTTCCTGTACCAATACATCATAACTTTCGCCGACGCTCATTTTTTTCTTTTTGGTACGCTCGCCAAAGGCTTTGCCGAACATATCCGAAACATTAATCATCGACATGGATGCGCCCGGCATTCCCGGAATATCCATCATGCCCCCCATCGGGTTGGAATTATCAATCAGCTCGATTTCGATCTCGCGCTCGTTTAATTCGCCCTTGCGTAATTTTTCGCGGAAATTGGCGCGGGTATTTTCGCCAGCTGTTTGTCCGACCAGCGCATCTAGCACGCGTTCTTCCGCATAAATTTCAGCCTGTGCCATAACGGTTTTGCGTTGTTTTTCGCGCATCATGTGAATGGCGTTTTCGGTCAGATCGCGGATAATGGATTCAACATCTTTTCCGACATACCCCACTTCGGTAAATTTTGTGGCCTCGACCTTGACGAAGGGGGCTTGCGCCAGTTTAGCCAGACGGCGGGCGATTTCGGTTTTACCCACGCCGGTCGGTCCGATCATCAAAATATTTTTCGGATAGACTTCTTCCTGCAGATCATCGGGGAGTTGGCGGCGGCGCCAGCGATTGCGCAAGGCAACGGCAACGGCTTTTTTCGCATCTTTTTGTCCGATAATAAAACGGTCCAGCTCACTGACAATTTCACGCGGGCTAAAGGCCGGAATATCCAGATGATCCTCATCTTTTATTTTCATGGCAACTTCACTCATAAGGCTAAGATTTAGTGTGTTTGGGGCTTAAAATCAAGCTTTCGTTATTATCCGACTGGAAAGTCATCCGGTTCTACCGGAGCCGAGGTTAAGTTCACCGAATATTGCGGGTCATTCTGATAAGTGCGGACAAAATCGTTAACGGCTTGTGCGGCGTCTTCCAAAGTAGGGAAAGGCAAATGCCAATCTTCATATATTAATAAGGCATTTTTCTTGCCCTCACCCCAATCGATGATTTGAAAGCGAACCTTGTCAGGATCGAAATGATCGGGATTTATATAGGTTTTTCCATGCTCGCCGCCGATTGGTTTTAGCATACCAATCTGTTTGGCGATTTCGATGTGCTGTGTTCGGTCAGGGTTTTCCTCGATCGGTACAAAAAGACGCCGCCCGTCTTTCAAGTCAAAGATTACTTTACCCAACAGGTATCCCGCAACGTTTTCAATGGCATTTTTATTGATGAAATACTCAGCCCCGGTTGTATTATTCGGTTCCTTCTCATCCGGAGAGAGGTGTAGCCATTGCTTGTCATAAACGCGAATCGCGGCCAGAAAAGCATCGCGCTCCAGGGAGTCAGGATTAAAGGCTAGGCCATCATCATAAGTATATAAATAGGTGGGCGCATTATCCGGGTTTGGTGTCTTGTAAGGATTTTTAATACGTATAAGGGCGGGGTTCGGTTGCTGAAAGGCGAAGAAGTTTACGCTATCAACATCGAACATTGCTGTATAAGCGGCGCTGTCATATTCATCCGGCCTTTTATGGAGGATCGGCATTTCATAGCCCAGTCTATTCATTTCATCTTGAATGACATCAAAGAGAACTTGCTCTTCTCCCGGTGTAACATCAACAAAAGTGCAGGGCGTATTGTCTTTGTGAAAAAACTGGATAGAACCTTTCTGAAAAGACATCACCGATTCAATATTATCCAGATCAATATGAACCGCATTTTCATTCACGTCTGTCAGCTCAATAAAGCTGGTCATGGCCTCTGCCCTTTATTTTTTAAAATGGATTATAGTTTTTCCACCACAACATTGTTATTGGTATAGACGCAGATATCGGCGGCAATTTTTAAAGCGCGTTTGGCTATTTCTTCCGCGCTTATATCCTGATCCATGAGTGCGCGGCCAGCCGCCAGAGCATAATTGCCGCCGCTTCCTATACCGATCAGCCCATGCTGCGGCTCTACAACGTCCCCATTTCCCGTCAGAATAAGGGAGGTGTCTTTGTCGGCAACGGCCATCAAGGCTTCCAATTTGCGCAAATATTTATCGGTGCGCCAGTCTTTGGCCAGCTCCACACACGCGCGGGTCAGTTGCCCGGGATGGGCTTCCAGCTTGGCCTCCAAACGTTCGAATAGCGTAAAGGCATCGGCGGTGGAGCCTGCAAATCCGGCAATAATATTTTCATCACGGCCAAGGCGGCGCACTTTGCGGGCATTGTCTTTTAAAACCGTATGGCCCATGGAAACCTGTCCATCGCCTGCAATCACGACATCATTGCCCTTGCGGACGGAAATAATGGTGGTGCCTCGCCATTTTTGCGCATCGGCGTAATCGCGCTCATGTATATAACTCATAATGCTAGAATTGGAATGAAACGGCCTTAAAGTCAAGTCCTTGTCTGGTAAGGGCGCAAAAACAGCCGCCAACGACAATGAAGGCGGCTGTTTATTTGCAAAATTTAATGCGGTTGTGATTTTTTATCGGTTCTGCATTTCAAAATCTGAATCAACCGATGTGTATTGTGCTTCGATATAATCATCTGTCAGGCTTGTTTCGTATGTCATGGCCACCAGCTGATTATCATTGTGCTGAACCTGATTAAGCGGAATTATTTTCAATTCCTCGCTCAATCCAAGGAACGTATCCTGCGCCACAACAACGTAATATGTCTGGTCGGAACCATAAACGATGTCTTCGACTTCACCGATTTCAGCGCCGTTTTGATTGACCAGTTCCAGACCGATAATTTCATCGGCAGTCACGATATCGATTTGGTTCTGGCTCATATCGCTTTGATCCATATCACTTTGGGACATATCGGTGTTTTGCATATCGGAATCGTCCTGTTCCCAATCACTTTCGGCTTGCTGGTAAGTATTGCCTTGTTGATTGTTATCAGAATTTTGCATCTGGTTATCTGATCCGGTATCTGTCCCTTTGCGGTCGTAGTCTTGTGTCGCAGAAGAGTCAGCCATCTCCATTTCATTGCCGCTTTCGCTTTCAATATTGACGCTCGGCTCCGCACTTTCATAGCGGATATCGGCATCGCCAACACGCTGGACATCAACTTGGGGGCGCGCCTTATTAATTTCGACTTCGGCCTGATTGGCTTTATCGACATTTACACGCGGGCCAGTATCATCGGCATCTGCTACATTAACTTGGGCTTCTCCCTGATCAATATCGATCTGTGCTTCTCCCTTCTCTGTAGTAATCTCGGGCTGTGGCTGGACAATGCGCACATTGGGCTGTGATTGCTCGACGCTTACCTCGGGTTCAGGCTGTCTAACCGATACCTGCACGTCTTCCTGATCGATATTGACATTCGGGTCGGGAATGCGGACGGTGACTTCCGGTTCGTCCTGTTCAACCAGTACATCGGGCGCGGGCTGCTTTACCGTGATTTCCGGCTTTGCTTCGTTGACAATCACTTCCGGCTCAGGCTGGGCCACGTCAACTTGCGGTTGGGGCTGGGTCACGTCAACTTGCGGCGGTGCCTGGGTCACGTCAACCTGGGGGTCTTCCTGCTCCACCATAACGCGGGCATTCATATTGCCTTGTTGCATCACCATACGCTGGTTGTTATCGCCACCCATGTCAGAATTCATGTCGGCGCTGGCATATTCTTCTTCAATTTCATTCACAATCGTCATACAACGCTCGCTATTCTCGGCATTGCGGGCGCGGTCCAGACGGCTGTTGATATTATCCATCTCTGTTTGTTGCAGATTGCTTTGCTCCAGACGGGTTTCAAGGTTGCGGATTTCCTGCATGCAATCGGTGTTGGCCAGCGCTGGTGTGGAAAGGCCCAAAACCAGAACCGCGGCAGAAGTACTTAACAATAAACGTTTCATAATAAAAATCTCCTTTTGTCATGTTTTTAGACACGTCATTACTCCCGCCAACACTTGATGGGTAAAAAAGTTTTGCCCGCTTGGGGATTAAAGAAGAAAATAGTAAAGAAACTAAAGTTAAGGCACTAGCCCCAGAGGTTTGAATTGCGCTTTTTCATGCGTATCAATATTCAAATGCTCCAGCGCGCTGGCAATCGGGATAAAATTATTCAGCCCCGATAAAGAGCCATCGGCATCTATATAGCTTGATACGGTAATACCGATTACATTGCCGAATTCATCCAATAACGGCCCGCCCGAATTGCCGCCATGGGTGTCGGCATCGGCCTGCAGGATCGGCATTTTATGTTTGCGCTCTATGCGGTGGGCGCTGATAATGCCTTTGGTGACCGTATCCTGCAAACGGGTATAGCTCGGCGCGCCGATGACATAGATATCCTCGCCGATTGCGGGTTTATCCATACGGATGGGAAGCGGCTCAATGTTAAGGTCGGCGGGCAGCATTTCCAGCTTTAAAAGCGCCGCATCGCGCGCTTTATCAAGGCGCAGAACTTCAGCCACCAGCTTGTGGCGTTTATCGGAAGTGACAACGCGCATACGATGGGCGGTGCCGATCACGTGGGCGTTGGTCAGGATATGCCCCTCTTCAGAGATGAAAAAGCCGCTGCCATGCCCCACTTTTTCGAGCATCACAACCGATCCGATAATCTGCTCCAGCCGCCCTTTGGCAGGCGTTCTATTGGGCGGGGCCAGTGTGATGGCGACCTGTTCTTGCGGGTCAAAAAGGCCGGCCGGCTTTTCGTAAGGATCATCAAAAGTATCAGGCACAAAAGAGGGTAAATCACCGTAATAAACCAGATTGTGGAATTCTTCATCCGCGCCCAGATTATGGATGGCGGCGCTCATCGCATCATCAAAAACAAGGCTAAGCCCTTCAAAATTCGGGATATCTGTTTTGCCGTAGCCCTTGGTCGTTTTTTTATAGACGGTTCGGCGGTTCAAAAGATCATACACACTCCATTCCACCTGAACATAGCCCTCACCACTACGCCCCTGGGATATGCCCCAGAAATTGGTGTGCTGGCAGGTGTCAATCTTGATATCGGTAATGCGCCCGCCCACTGAATAAATCGTGCGCTGTAGATCGGCGCGCTCGTCAAACAAGCGCCCGGGGCTGCCAGTAATATCATAGCCTTGCCCTTCCAGAACCTGCTGGAAAATTTCGCGCATATTCTCGGTTGGAAAGCCGCGCCCGCGCACAGAGCCTTGCGCAATAAGACCGTAAGGCCAGTTACATTCCAAAAGCCCCAGAACACCTTTGGGGCTGGATGACGCAACGGGGGTTCCGGTGGGAAGGGCGAATACAACTTTGTTAAAACCGATGGGGGAGGGGCGCGCATTTTCAGGCGGCAACGTAGGGTTTTGTAACGGTACTTTTTCAACAGGCAGGCCGCTGCATGCTGTAAAAAGCAGGCAGGTGGTAATAAAAACGAAGCGGATTATAGAAAAACGCATGAAATTTTAAGAATTTTCGTGTAGTTTGAGTAACAGGTTAGAAAAGTTTAATGCAAAAAGATGGTAATGACCAATGCCAAAAGATAATGCTTTATCACGCAGCTCGGAGATCGTCCGTAAAACCAAGGAAACCGATATCACGGTTTCAATAAATCTGGATGGAAGCGGGCAGGCTGATATGAATACCGGCATCGGCTTTTTCGATCACATGCTGGAGCAGCTGGCCAAACATGCCCTGATTGATATTGCGCTCACCTGCAAAGGAGATTTGCATATTGATGGTCATCACAGCGCCGAGGATACAGGCATTGCGCTGGGTCAGGCCCTGAAAGAAGCGATTGGTGATAAAAAAGGAATACGTCGTTACGGGCATTTTGATCTGGTGATGGATGAGGCGCGTTCCAGCGTAGCGCTGGATTTTTCGGGACGCCCTTTTTTGGTATGGGATGCACATTTTAGTGTGGAGCGTCTGGGCGAGATGGATACCGAGCTTTTTCAGGAATTCTTTCAGGCGCTCGCAGGCTCTGCCGGATTAACTTTGCACATTACCAATCTTTGCGGCTCCAACAATCACCACATTATTGAAAGCATATTCAAGGCGGTGGCCAAATCCCTGCGCATGGCGGTGGAAATTGATGCGCGTGCGGCGGACCAGCTCCCAAGTACCAAAGGCACTTTGTAAATAATGATTTTGCTAATCCAGAGGGTATTCGATTTTTAAAACTTCCAGAATTTCGCTGCCGCGCTCGGTGCGGACTTTCACCTCATCACCCACACCGGCCTTCATAAGCGCTTTGCCCACAGGGGAGAGCCAGTTGATTTTCCCCTCGTCCAGATTGGCTTCATCGACATCGACCAGATGGACGCTCACCTCGCTGTCATCTTCGCGGATATAGGTGACGCGCGCGCCAAAGAAAACTTTTTGTACCCCTTGCTGGTCGGCGGGATCGACAATTTTGGTATTTTCCAGCTTTTTCACCAGATAGCGCAGGCGGCGGTCAATTTCGCGCAGGCGCTTTTTGTTATAAATATAATCGCCGTTCTCACTGCGATCTCCGTTTCCCGCCGCCCAGCTTACAATCTCGGTAATGCGCGGGCGCTCTTCCAGCCTTAGCCAATCCAGCTCCTTGCTAAGGGTTTGATAGCCTTTGGGCGTCATATAGTGGGTTTTATCACTCATGGTTTACTCAAAGACGCTGCGCGGAAAATATAATGAGATTGTCCAGTTCGGAGCGTCCACAATCTGGCTTATTCGCAAATCGGCGCAAACGGATATCAACATATATGCATCTGTGGGGGAGAGTTTTTGTTCGCGTGTTAACAGATCAATCATTTGTTTCGCGCTGGATTTGATGGCTTCCCATATATCGGGGCCAATGCCGGTTGTAATCCAGTACCCTTTATCTTCTTTATGCGCACTGGAGGGTTCATTCGTAATAATGATCGGGCTTTCGGGTGCGGCGTTTTTCATCAACTCGAATTTGAAAACCCCGTTAAGCGGCGATTCTATAGCCGTGCCGCAAATCTCACCATCGCCCTGCGCGGCATGAGTATCGCCTGCAGAAAATAAACCACCTTCACATTCTACGGGGAGAAGAATTTGCGCACCTGCGGCAATGTCGCGTAAATCCATATTGCCGCCAACCCTGCGCGGCGGGATTGTACTATGCGCGCCTTCTTCTGCAGGGGCCAGACCG
>JBKHDZ010000061.1:0-10339 GCA_046541095.1 Alphaproteobacteria bacterium | reverse complement strand
CAATCCGCGCTTCCCAATGCGGGGCCGCCGCCCAATCATTATCAACTGCGATCACAACAGAGCCATCTTGCGTAAATTCCGGGTTTTCGAGCCATTTCGGATCGGCAGCTGCCACAACAAAAGACGTAATGGCCGCCATATTGATGGCCATTTGCCACCATGGCATGTTATCGGCTTCCTGTTCTTCGGAATTTAAATCCAAAAGCAGGCGTATAAATGGGAAATCTTCTTCTTTCGGCTTGGGCGGGATAGAGCGCATCAGCATGTAAAACGGTATTAACAGCGCAAGAGCGGCCAACCATTCAGGATCATCAAAATCAACGGGTGAACCGATTTTTTCAAACCAGGATTGATCGAAAATTTCATCCGGATTCTGGCCAACGTTTTCGCTGATGCTTGTTACATTGTCCAAATTGCCTGCAGGGTCATTGTCCTGCGCTATCGCCGCAACAGGCGATAGCAACGGCGCTGAAATAACAGCGGCGGCAGCAGTGCGATATATCCCGTTTAATGCACGAATAGGTTCTCTCCTTTACGATAAATCCGGGGTTTCATGGTGGTTGCCTTCCCGGCCATTCTTTTGCGAGAAGAAAGAATTTTTCCAGCTTTTTCCGCCTTCCCGCTTTAACGAGGCCGCAAAAAATCCGGCCGTAATCATCATATACGCCCAAAACGGCAATGATGTTCTATCTCTGCCGGCCATCACTTTTTCTTCACTAACGCGAATACCCATGGCTTTTTCATTCTCGGATGCAATCGCATCAAAAGGCATAATATCGGGCGCGCTGTGCATACGGGCGACCATA
The DNA here is from genome assembly GCA_046541095.1 of Alphaproteobacteria bacterium. Classification (GTDB taxonomy): domain Bacteria; phylum Pseudomonadota; class Alphaproteobacteria; order Micavibrionales; family Micavibrionaceae; genus UBA2638. The sequence continues at coordinate 9,533 of JBKHDZ010000061.1, read as the reverse complement.
CCCCCTGTTGCATCGGCCAGCGGTTGCATGTAGCGCGCCGTCGAAATAACTTCGCGCATTTCAATTTCATCCTTAAAACCTGTTTGCGCGAAAGCAAAATCGGCATGTTCCCCCTGACGCTCAATCTGGTACACCCCAATCTCTTGCGCCTCCACAAAAGCGCGGCGCAGACCCGGCATAACTTCTTCCGGCGTCACTTCAATGCTTTGTCCGCTAGGGCTTGTTAAAATCAGTGTTTCAGGAGTATCGCCCAGAGTTTGTAATTCTACGACCAGTTGGCCGTCGTTATGGGTGAGAGTTACATTTTCTTCATCCATAGCCTCGTTTTTCAAAAGCCATTCTATTATATTCCCCGTCAGAAGATCGGCAGGACCGCCGCCATTACCTGCTGCTAATCTATCCCATAGCCAGCGCTGATCGGAAGCCAGAACAGCCACGCGCCCTTCACCATGCTCACGCGTTGCCAGCAAGGAATTGCCGTGGTTATCTTCCAGTAAAACCGTGGCATCACTGCGCGTTTGCGTTCCGGCAATGCTATACCACGGACCCCATTCCTCCTGGGGTAAACTAAATTCCAGCGCGCGGGTTAAAGGATAGCGCTCTCCGGTTTCGGGAATCTGCGGTATAAATTCCTCTTCCAAAACGCGGCCATCGGGGATGAGAGGCAAGATGCTTTCAAGCGGTGTGGCTTTCAACCCGTTGGGGGCGGCCAGTGCCTCGGCCCCTGATACGAGCAAAGGATTGCCCTCTTCCACATAACGGCGGATATTATCAAAATACGCCAAGGGGATAACGCCGTTATAAGTATAATTATCCAGAATAATCAAATCATAATCATTGATGTTATCATTTAAAACTTCATGCACCGGAAAGGCCGTTGTGGCCAAGTGACGCAAAGGTGTTTCATCTTCACGCTCAGGCGGGCGCAACAATGCAAAATGCACAAAATTTATATCGGGATCACTGCCCAGATATTGGCGCAGATAGCGCGTATCCCTGTCCGGCGCCCCTGTAATCATCAGAACATTGATCTCATCCCTCACACCTTCAATAGTGGTGGTGATACGATTATTCTCGGTGGAAAGATCGTCCTCCAGAAGATTGCTACGATCACCGCCTTCAAAAACACCTTCAAGGGAAATTTCGATATTATTATCCCCTTCAGCCAAAGAGGGAATTTGCACAGTTTGCGCAGCATTAATACTATCCAGAGAATGGCGGCCAACAACCCGTCCATTATTGCGGATGACCACTTCGGCCGCATAATTCTCGCGCGTTAAGTCATGATCGGCTGTAATGCGGTATTGCACCAGAAAATTTTCATTGGCATCTGCATAACGCGGCGCGTTTTCAATACTAATCCTGAAATCCTGTTCTTCCTCATGACCGGAAATCAGGGCATGGATAGGGGCCTCAATATTAAATCTGTCAAGGACGGTTTGCGCATCGTGGATTTCCCCGTCACTTAAAACAAATACGGCGCTTAACTGATTGGCCGGAATGGTATTCAAGCTGGCTTGCAAAGTATCGCTCAAATTGGTTCCCGGTTTGTCAGCGCTATCGCCGAATTCCACGATATTGACATTCACGCCCAGCGCATCCAGATTTTCCTGTAAATCCGCAAGAGATTGCTGCGTTAAAATAGCGCGCCCATCCAGATTTTGAGATTCACTGATATCGACCATGATTAAAGCTTCAGAGGCCAAATTCTGATACTCTTCATTAATAAACTGCGGATTGGCCAAAGCAACGGCAAGCGTGCCCGCCGCCCCCGCGCGCATCCATGCGCCTTCCATTTTATTGCGTGTGGCTTGAAAAGTAGAAACCGCGGCCAGCGCGGCCAAAAACCATATTATTCCCTCGGGTATCTCGGGATTATAGGGATCAATACTCCATGCCGAGGGCGCATCGGCCTGCACGGTAACCGCAGTGCCATCCATCTCGGATGCATTGATCCCAGCATCATTACCATCTTGCGCATAAAGGGGGGGTGCACCCATTAATCCTAACGCAAGAACAGCACCAGCCATTTCTGTTTTCAGATTTTTGCTTTTTAGCATTTTTTATATTTCCCTGCTCCCTTTTATGGCTAAAGATTTTATAAGCCCGCGTCAATGTTTTTATGTTTTTTTTGTTATGTGATTGCATTTTTCATACCGCCTTGCTACTTGTAAATAAAACAGGGAAATAAAAATGAAACAGGGAAATAAAATTTATGGCGCGATATTGGGCGCCGCGATCGGGCTGTCATCCACCTATGATGCCTCGGCACGACCTGGAGCTAATCCACCGGTCGAACCGCAAATCGTTCAAACCCAAGCGGAAATTATTGACAATCACCTCCGCGTTGAAGATGATCTGGGCATTTATGCACGCGAGATTTTTATCGGTCACGTTTTGCACCCCAAGGGCAGTATTAATACGCTCGCACAAAGGGGGCTGACCTCCCTGATTACAGAAAGCTACCGCAGAAGTTCGATCGAGCCAGCAGGAACCGTTGGTATAGATTTGGAAGATGAAGAGGCTCTGGCCAATTTATCGGCCATAACGAGCATGCTGTATTTTCCAGTGACACAAGATACGCCCAGACTTTCCAATGAGGCGCGGCATGCTTTGCAGGATTACATCGCCAATGGCGGCCTTATTGTTCTGGATGTTGTTGGCGGTGGACGCATAAACAACTCCGCGCCCTTGCGCCAGATCATTGATGATTTACAAATTCGCCCACCCGAAAGATTGGAAGACGGCCACGCTTTAAGCCAAAGTTTTTATTTCTCGGACCTTGAAGGCGGCAATAATACCGCCCGCGTATGGGTTGAAACGCAAGCCGATCATTTGGGCGAAGCAGGCGCAAGCTCTGTGATTATTGCCGATCAGAATTTTGCACGCACATGGTACCCCGAAACAGCCGATGCGGAAGAACATGAGCGCGCCATACGCTCAGGATTAAATATTTTGACCTATGCGCTGACAGGTCTTTACAAAAATGATCCTGTTCACGCCGAAACGATTGAACAAAAACGCGAATATCTGGAAGAAGAAGAGCGCCGCATACGGGCTCTTGAGGCTGTACCAGCGCCGGAATAGAGCGTATCAGGAAAATTATAACCATTAAAAAAAGCCTTGCAGATTTTTCTCTGTAAGGCTTTCAATTTTTAAAATTAAGGGCGTTAAATTTACCCCATTACTCTATCCAGACATTCTTGAATAATGTCTTCATTGGTCGTGCCTTTTGCACTCGCATTAACATTGAGCTTCATTCTGTGACCTAAAATAGGTACAGCCAAAGCCTGAATATCACTTAAATCCGGTGCATAACGCCCTTGCATCAAAGCGCGCCCTCTGGCCGCTTGTGCAAAAGCCTGCCCTGCACGAGGCCCGGCACCATATGCTACCTCTTGCTGTACCCTTTCAGATGCTTTTGCATCTGTTGGACGGGTATATTCCACCATGTTGGAAACGGCCTTGACGAATTCTTTACTCAATGGCAGGGTCTGGGCCAGTTTTTGCATCATAACCAGATCATCGGACGATTCCAGAACCTTTTCCACATTCACCTTGTTCGCACTTTGTTTACGCACGGAAAGATCTGCACCGGCTTCTTTTGCGGCTTTCATTTTCAAATAATCCTGGGGGGATGCCGAGGTGGTTTCAGTAATAATGCGGTTAAAAGAGGCACTATCAGGATAATCAATATTCATTTTAATCAAAAATCTATCCAGCTGCGCTTCTGGCAAAGGATACGTGCCATCCTGCTCCAATGGGTTTTGCGTGGCCATCACAATATAAGGATTGGGCATCAACATTGTCTGCCCGGCGGCCGTGACGGCTTTTTCCTGCATTAACTGCAATAAGGCTGATTGGGTTCTGGGACCCGCACGGTTAATTTCATCAGCCATCAAAAGCTGGGTAAAGGCCGGGCCTTTTTGGAATTCGAATCTCTTCCTACCCTGCTCGTCTTCTTGTAAAATTTCGGAGCCGAGAATATCGGCCGGCATCAAATCCGGTGTAAACTGAATACGGCTGAATTCCATAGACAAAAGCGGTGCCAGATTTTCAAGAAACAATGTTTTGGCCAGGCCGGGTACGCCTTCGATAAAACCGTTTCCGCCCGCCACAGTGCATGTTAAAGCCAGATCAACAATATCTTCCTGCCCCCAGATAATCTCATTGGCGGCATCGCGGACTTTTTTTAGATTTTCAGCGGCATTCTCAACGTCTTGCGCGACAATGGCCAACTCTTCCCTGGATAATTGCTGTGATGGCTGTAAATATGCATCATGCTTTGTTGATTCCATAGCACGGTTCCCTGTTTTTATTCGATTATTTCTTTATTATCACGCACCGTAGAACAAAAATTCGCGCAGATCAAATTGTTTTTCAGAAAAAATGTGGTAAAGCTATTGCGCAATGCAAAAAACCTACGATGTTATAATGATAGGCGCTGGCGCAGCCGGATTGATGTGCGCTTTAACAGCCGGATCGCGCGGACGATCTGTTCTTCTGCTGGACCACGCCAAAAAGACGGCCGAGAAAATCCGCATCTCCGGCGGGGGGCGGTGTAATTTTACGAATATTCATTGTTCGCCGGAAAATTTTCTCTCGCAAAATCCCCATTTTTGTAAATCCGCGCTCAAACAATATACGCAATTCGATTTCATTGAACTGGTTCAAAAGCATGGCATTGCCTTTCACGAAAAAACCATGGGCCAGCTTTTTTGTGACGGCTCTTCCCAGCAGATTATCGATATGCTTTTAAAAGAATGTAGCGATCATGGCGTAGAATATCGTAAAGAAACAAAGGTCGATACTATAAAAAGAATCGGCGCAGACTATATTCTTCACACTTCCAGCGGCGAATTCAGCGCCCGCAAATTGGTAATTGCAACAGGAGGGCTATCCATTCCCAAAATCGGGGCCAGTAAATTCGGCTATGACATTGCACGCCAATTTGGCCTGAATATTGTTCCCACCCGCGCGGCACTGGTTCCTTTAACATTCACTGATTCTACTTTGGATATGTGCAAATCTTTAAGCGGCATCAGCGTAGAAGCAAGCGTTTCATGCAATGATGCCAGTTTTGCCGAAGGACTTCTCTTTACCCATCGCGGTTTAAGCGGGCCTTCAATTTTGCAGATATCCTCCTATTGGCACGAGGGCGAGGACATTAAAATCAATCTGGCCGCCAACGAAAATACGCTTGCTGTTTTGCAGGCAAAAAAACAAAGCCAGCCCAAACAAGCCATTAAAACAGCCATCAGCGAAATCCTGCCCTCCCGTCTGGCCGAAACAAAATGCGCGGAGCTGAATTTAAAAGGCAATCTGGCCGACCAAAATTCAAATATTCTGCAAGCTATTGATAACGCTATCCATAACTGGCGCATAAAACCCGCAGGAACAGAAGGATACCGAACGGCCGAAGTAACTCTGGGCGGCATAGATACCGCGCATTTATCCTCAAAAACCATGGAATGCATAGACCATCCCGGCCTTTATTTCATTGGCGAAGTTGTTGATGTTACGGGGCATCTTGGCGGGTTTAACTTTCAATGGGCGTGGTCATCGGGCTATGTTGCCGGTATAAACATTTAAAAAGAGAAAACCTTTTAATCATGACAGATATTTACGGCATTAAAAATTGCGATACCATGAAAAAAGCCTTCAAATGGCTTGATGCGCATCACATTGATTATACTTTCCACGATTATAAGAAAGGCGGATTTGATAAGGGTTTGATCGAAAGCGCAATCAATGCGCATGGCTGGGACGCTGTTTTGAACAAGCGCGGCACAAGCTGGCGGCAATTACCGCCCACAATCCAAAGCAATATGGATGATAAAAAGGCGCTGGAAATCGCGGAAACAAATCCCTCGATTATCAAGCGCCCTCTTCTTTATAAAGACAAGACATTTACGATCGGTTTCTCTGACGACAAATACGCTAAAATTTTTAACGTTTAATATTTTGCAATCACGTAAACAGCGTGGATAATTCCCGGAATAAAACCGAGCAATGTCAAAATGATATTGATCCAGAAATGCTTATTGGCAACGCCCACCTCGATCAAAACGCCCAAAGGCGGCAGTAATACAGCCAGTAATATTTTCAAAAGATCGCCCAACAGTGAATCATTGGATTGTGCAATAGCCATGTTAATTCTCCTATATTCTTTTATTGTGCAACGCTTGTGCGCGTGTTTTGTTCCCTAGGCTCACGACCTATTAATTATGATAGATTCTGACCCTAAAATAATCGCCTTGCATCCATAGACCAAGACTTGTAAATAAAAGCTCATGTCACCGCCGCTTTTACTCTCTGTTAAAAATGCCATGGTCCGTTACGCGGAAATCCCGGTTTTTGAACATCTGGATTTCAATATTCATGCCGGAAAGCGTATTGCGCTGGTTGGTAAAAACGGGGCCGGCAAATCAACCTTGATGAATATTATCACCGGCAAGCAGGAGCTGGATGATGGTGAGCGCTGGAAAGAAGCCGGAACGAGCATTGGATATCTACAACAAGATATCATCCCGCAAGAGGGACAAAGCGTTTTTGAATTTATCTTTGCAGGCATGAAAGATGATGAGCGCGAACTGCACGAATATAAGGTTGATATAGTATGTGATGCGCTGGAGCTTGAGCGCAATGCCGCCATGACCAAATTATCAGGCGGGCAAGTACGGCGCGCAGGCTTGGCGCGCGCCCTGGTGGAAGAACCAGATATTCTTTTGCTGGACGAGCCCACAAACCATCTGGATTTAGAAGCCATTGAATGGCTGGAAGAATATTTGAATGCCTATCGCGGCACGTTATTGGTGGTCAGCCACGATAGAACATTTCTGGCCAATATTACCAATCAGGTGTTTTGGCTTGATCGCGGCGCTTTAAAAGTCAGCCCGCGCGGCTTTAAATATTTTGATGACTGGTCCACCGAATTGCTGGAACAGGAAGAGCGCGAATTAAAAAACCGCAAACAGACAGTAGCGCTTGAAGTCGAATGGGCAAGCCGCGGGGTAAAAGCACGGGTGAAGCGCAATGTACGCCGCCTTGAAAAAGTGCGCGAGATGCGTGATCAGCTCAAAGCCGATGAAAGCTCGTTTCGCAGAGCCACCCAGAAAATCGAACTCAAGCCGCTCAAAGATAATGATCCGACATCCAAAATTGTGGCTGAATTTTACAACGTTTATAAGAGTTTTCCTCTAAATAATGCCCCCCCTCCTGCTCTTTCAGAGCTTCCTCCCCCCGACGGGGGGAGGAGTGAGGTGGGGGGGAACGCTTTAATAATTCTCGATAAATTCAACCTGCGTATCAAACGCGGGGATCGCATCGGTATTCTGGGCAAGAACGGCTCGGGCAAAACCACATTTTTAAAATTACTCATCGGTGAGCTGGAGCCTGATCAGGGGCGCGTGAAAGTGCGCAAAGAGATGGAATTCTCGTATTTCGATCAAAAACGCAGCGATCTGGAGCCAAGCGATTCCTTGAAAAAAGTTCTCTCCCCGGGCGGCAATGATTATATCGATGTTATGGGCAAGCAGCGCCATGTTTGCGGATATTTAAAAGATTTTATGTTTGATCCTTCAAGAGCGCAGGATAAAGTGTCCCAGCTTTCAGGCGGGCAAAAAAACCGCCTGATGCTCGCCAAAATTCTGGCCAATCCGAAAACCTGTCTGATACTGGACGAGCCCACCAATGATCTGGATATGGATACGCTGGATATGCTGGAGGAAATCTTGCTGAATTACACAGGCACACTGATCGTTGTTTCGCATGATCGTGATTTTCTCGACCAGACAGTGACACAAATTCTGGCCTTTGAAGGCGATGGCAAAATCGAGCGCGTCATTGGCGGTTATAGCGATTACCTGGCCATTAAAAACAAACAGGACGAGAATAAAACGCGTCATTCCGACCAAGCCAAGCGTGTGGAGGAATCTGCGCATCACACACCAGATCCCTCGACTGCGCAAAGCTCTGCTCGGGATGAGAATAAGGAAAATCTGAACAAAAAACCGGGGCGTTTGAGTTATAAATTAGAGCGCGAGTATAAACAGCTCCCATCCAAAATAGAAAAGGTAGAAGCCGAAATCGCTGTTTTAAATGAGGCTTTGGCCGACCCTGATTTTTACAGCCGCGATCCCCAAGCCTTTCATGATAGCGTTAAAAAGCTGGAAGAAGAAAAAGCACGGTTAGAGCGCTATGAAAATCGCTGGCTGGAGTTGGATGAGATGAAAACGGGCTAAACTTTTAAGCATTCCCCTTTAAACCCTCATGCTTTATATTAACTAGGCATGAGCAAAACACAGCAAAAAACCATCAATCTCGCCTTGCAAGGCGGCGGCGCGCACGGCGCCTTTACTTGGGGTGTGCTGGATAAACTCCTCGAAGATGGGCGCGTGGATTTCGAAGGAATTTGCGCCACTTCAGCCGGCACAATGAATGCCTGCGCAATGGCTTACGGGCTTTATCGCGGCGGGCCCGAGCAGGCGCGCGAATGTCTGCATAATTTCTGGTGGACGGTGCATGATCATGGTGGCAGCGCTTACAGCCCGTTTAAAAACACCCCTTGGGCTCAGTTTTTGTTCGGGCAGGATATGTTCGGCGGCGCCAATTCCATGGCCTTTCAATGGATGGACAGCTTCACGCGAATGTTTTCTCCCTATCAAACCAATCCGTTCGATTTTAACCCTCTGCGGGATGTGCTGGAAAAAACAATCGATTTTGAGTTTTTGCGCCGCTGTAATTGCGTGAAGCTCTTCATCAGTGCCACCCATGTTAAAACGGGCAAGTTGCGGATTTAATACTCAAGAGCTGACAATCGATGTGGCTCTTGCTTCGGCCTGCCTGCCGTTTTTATTCAAGGCCGTTGAAATTGACGGTGAAGATTACTGGGATGGCGGTTATATGGGTAATCCTGCGCTCTACCCGCTTTTTTACGATACCAATACGCGCGATGTGATGATTGTGCATATCAATCCTCTCTTGCGCGAGGACACGCCCAAAGCAGCACCCGAGATTATGAACCGCATCAACGAGATCAGCTTTAACTCATCCCTGATAAAGGAAATGCGCGCCATTGCTTTTGTTAAAAAACTGATTGAAACAGACATGCTTAAAAGTGAGCACGCCCACCGCTTTAAAGATATTTTAGTCCATTCCATCCGCGCCGATAAGGATATGGCCGATTTGAGTGTAAACAGCAAATTTGATTCCAGCTGGAGCTTTTTAACAGGCCTGCGCGATCTGGGTCGCAAAACCATGGAAGACTGGATGGACAAGCATTTTGATAAAATCGGCCGTGAAGATAGCGTTGATTTAGAAGGAGAATTTCTTTATTCGGTCGAAAAATTCTTTGAAGAACGCAAAGTTCCGCGTACAAAATAAGCCATGCAGAATTACCAAAAAGAGTGCACAGGGCACGACCCTATCGAAAACCGTAAATACGGGTTTTATACCATGTATTTCACGCTGGGCATTGTCGGTTTTCTGATTCTTGCGAAATTTCTGGCTTATGTTCTAAGTGGCTCTGCCAC
>JBKHDZ010000060.1:0-10588 GCA_046541095.1 Alphaproteobacteria bacterium | reverse complement strand
CTTGTGATTGACATGGAAGCGCGCGGCCATCACAGGGTCGCGTTTTTCCAGCTCGGCATAAAATGCTTCCGCGCCGATGGTTTCGTATTTTTCTACAACCGCATTGCGCACGTCATGCGGAATATCGGGAATAGGAGATAGCCCATCGGTTAGCGCGCGGATATATAGCCCTGTCCCGCCGCAAATGATGGGCGTTTTCTCTTCTTGTATAACCTCTTCGATAACAGGCATGACAAGTTCGCGCCAGTTTCCGGCGCTGCACACTTCATTGGGGTGCAAATGCGAATATAATCGGTGTGGGGCGCTTTTTAAATCCTGCGCATCGGGCTGCGCGGTGAGTGTGGGCAGGGCATCATAAATCTGCAAAGAATCGCAATTAATAATAACGCCGTCATATTTATGGGCGGCGAGTTCTAAGGCTCTTGCAGATTTGCCGCTGGCGGTCGGGCCAGCGACAATATAAACTTTTTGCTTATCAGTGGACAAAATTAATCCAGGCGCAGAGCCACAAAGCGTACATCGCCCTCGCGGTTGATGAGAAGTAGCACAGAGCTTCGCCCCGCATTTACCGCGGCGTTCACGATATCATTCACATCCTCGGGCGCTCTTACAGGTTGCTGATTAATCTCGACAATAACATCGCCTTCCATCAGGCCTTTTTGCTCGGCTTCGGAGGCTTCTTCAACTTCGCCGATCAAAACGCCATCTACCGTTGCAGGGACGCTATATTCGGCGCGCGCGGTATCGGTCAGCGGCTTCACACCAAGCGCCAGCGGAGCAACTTCTGTCAGAGAGCCTTTGGAAGTCGGCGTTGTATCCAGCAAGCCTTCTTCTTCGGCTTTTTCCAGTTCGCCGATGCTCACGCTGGTTGTCTTGCGTTCGCCTTCGCGCCAATAGTGCAGATCGACCGCTTCCCCAATGGGTGTTTCGGCCACAATGCGCGGCAGGGAGCGCATATCTTCGACTTCCTGACCGTTGAATTCCAGAATAACATCACCATGTTGCAGACCTGCTTCTTCTGCAGGACCTTCGGGAGTGATGCTGGCCACCAATGCGCCCGAAGTGTTCGGCAAATCAAGGCTTTCGGCGATTTCATCGGTCACGGTTTGAATGCGTACCCCTAACCAGCCGCGGCGCGTGCGGCCATATTTTATAATCTGGTCGATAACAGGTTTGGCAAGATTGGAAGGAATGGCAAAGCCAATCCCGACAGAGCCGCCCGTGGGTGAGAAAATGGCCGTGTTAATTCCAATTACTTCGCCTTTTAGGTTAAACATCGGCCCGCCTGAATTCCCGCGGTTGATTGAGGCATCTGTTTGCAGGTAGTCATCATAGGGGCCGGAATTAATATCACGTTGGCGGGCGGAGATAATGCCGGCAGTCACAGTGCCGCCTAGCCCAAAGGGGTTTCCGATTGCAACCACCCAGTCCCCGACGCGTAGGCCATCACTGCGGCCAAAGCTGACATCGGAAAGCTCGTATTCTTCGGGATCGACTTTCAAAACAGCAATATCTGTTTTCTCATCAACGCCTATCACTTCTCCATCAATCGTTTCATCGTTATAGAGCGTGATTTTGACTTCATCGGCGTCGCGAATCACATGGTTGTTGGTGACGATATAGCCCTGCTTGGCATCAATAATAAAGCCCGAGCCCAGCGAGGCTTGCGGGATTGTTTCCATGCCGCGGCCACGGCGTTCCATGAATTCCTCGAAAAAGTCCTCAAAAGGAGAGCCTTCGGGGAATTGCGGCATATCGGGGAAATCCCTTGCATCGGATGCTTTGGGTGTTGAGGAAATATTCACAACAGCCGGCGTCAAGCCTTCCACGAGATCAGCAAAGCTGGCAGGCGCATGATTGGGCGCAGAAGCCTGCTGCCCATCCGTTTGTGCAAATCCGACGGCCGGAAGGCTAAGGAAAGATATGAGAATAAAAGCAAGTAAATAAAGATTTGGTTTTGTACGCATGATCAATCCTTGTTCTGATATGTTTTAAGGTGGTGATGATTGTTATTCATTAAAATAATGAGTGTTTGATGCAGGGTCAACTGCCTTGGGAATTTTAAAAATTATGATGCCAGTAAATCAATGAGATAAACCATCAAAACCCCGAGCAGAGCCATGCCAAAGCCGTAATTGCGCAAATGTTCTGCAGGCATGGCAAGAGCCATGACGACAATTTTTTTCATGGTATCGGGGAAAAATGCCCATAGCAGCCCTTCGATGACGAACACAAGCGCAAAAGCTGTACCGATATAAAGGATAAAATTATCCATTTAGCAAGCCGTTAGATGCTTATTGGCCACTGCGATCCTGAAAATAACGGAAGAAATCGCTGGTAGGGGATAAAATCAGCTTTGTATCGGGGTCGGAAAGCGTAGTGCTATAAGCTTCCATAGAGCGGATGAAGCCGTAAAACTCTTTATCCTGATTAAAGGCATCGGCATAAATCTTAATGGCTTCGTTATCGCCTTGACCGCGGAGCATCTGGGCATCACGTTCAGCCTCAGCGATCAGAACAGTCCGCTCTTTTTCGGCAGTGGAGCGAATCTCAAGGGCGCGTTCTTCACCTTTAGCGCGGGTTTCGGTGGCGCGTTCTTTCAACTCGGAAATCATACGGCGCACTGTGGAAGTACGTAACTCCGCCGTCAGATCAGCGCGCACAATACGCACATCAACAAGCTCGATACCAAGCTGGTCTTGCTCGATTTTGCGGTTTACGCGGTTCTTGATATCGGCCATGACGGCATTTCGGGAATCAGACAGCAAGGTTTCCAGTGTTGTCTTACCAAGAACCGTCCGCGTGGCATCATTTAAAATGCTCTGGATACGGGAATTGGCACCGTTAATGTCACGTAATGTTTTCAGGAATTGCAAAGGATCGACAATTTTATAACGGGCGAAGGAATCAACAATAATCGGCTCCCCGCTTTCATTACCGATAAAGGATATGTCGTCTTCATTCTCATCCACGCCAAGGGCCGCACGTGTGAAACTGTCGCTTGAAATAACAACCTGCTCAGGTTGAGGATCAACAGATAAAATGCGGCTGTCAAAATAGCGCACACTTTGAATAACCGGCAATTTAAAATGCAGACCAGGCCCTTTTATGAAACTTGAAGGATCATCGGTTGTACCAATGGGCTGACCTAATTGCAGAACAATGGCTTGTTCTCGCTGGTCAACGATGAAGAGCGATTGTGATAAAGCAATAAGACCGAGCGCTACGACCAGCAAAATTGCAAGTAAGAATTTATTCATGGGTATTCGTTCCTGATCTCTATGTTATGTTTTATGGTTCAATCGTATTGCGGTTGCGAACAACAGATTGCGCGCCGGAACTCTTCTGAATTTCATTAAGAGGAAGATAGGGAACAACACCGTTTCCACCTTCATCATCCAGAATAATTTTGCTGGCATTGCGTAAGACATTTTCCATTGTTTCAATATAAATACGCTCTTTAGTCACGTCTTTACCGCTCAAATACGCGTTATAGACTTGTGTGAAGCGGTCGGCATCCCCTTTTGCCTTGGCAACGGTGGATTGTTTATATCCTTCAGCTTCCTGTAAAAGCTGGATGGCCGCACCGCGCGCTCTGGGGAGAATATCCTCGCGGTAGGCTTCAGCGCGGTTTTGTACGTCTTCGGCATCCTGTTTAGCGGATTGTACGTCCTGAAAGGCACTTTGAACATCGGGGTGCACTTCGGCGCGTTCAATCAGAACCTGTGTAATATTGACGCCGGAATTATATTCATCCAGATTTTCCTGGATAATGAGTTTGGCGCGGTTTGCCACCGTATCACGGTCGCGCGTAATAATCGGGAACATATCGGTTTGTCCGACGACTTCACGAATGGCCGATTCGGCAACCTTTTTAATTGTGTTCTCCTGATCACGGATTTCAAACAGGTAATTTTCGGCCGATTTAATATTCCACTGAATCACAAGGTCGAGATCGACAATATTGCGGTCGGAAGTCAGCATGAGTGATTCTTCGGGCACATCACGGCGCGAGTTAGAGCCGCCGCGAGTCACAATCTGGTTAAAGCCGATATTCATATTGCGGATTTCTTGCACATTCAAAAGTGTGGATGTCGCAATGGGCGCAGGCAGGTGATATCCCAAGCCGGGATCGACTTGTGTGGAATGCCATTTACCAAAGCGCTGGATGACGGCATGTTCTCCAGGATTGACCACATAAAGGCCGCTGGCGAGCCACAAAGCAATCACAACAAGAGCAACAAGCCCAAAAATGAGGCCGCCTTTAAGGTTGCCCGGTATCATCGAGCGGAAGTTTTCCTGTGCCTTGCGCAGCATTTCGTCCAGATCGGGCGGTTCCTGTCCAGATCCGCCGCCACCATGACGGCCATTATGACCGCGGCGCCCTTCATCATTGCTGTGGCTTCCCCAAGGGTTGCCTTTTTTACCGGATTTGTTATCCCACGACATAATATAAATTCTCTTGCTTGCAGGTTGTTCTTTAAGGCTTATAACATTATTTGAATGCTATGAGAAGACAAGCCTAAATGTGAACGAATATAATAGTGATAAACAACTATATAAGATTGTAAGAAAAGATGACCAGACGGCCTGATGAAAAAATGATATGGAGCGCTTTACGCGCAGTGAATGATGATGAGAAGGGCAAAGATATCGTCTCCTTGTCCATGGTGAGCGGTTTACAAATTGGTGATAACGGCGAGGTTGTCTTTTTAATAGAGGTGGACCCCGATAAAGGTATGATGATGGAACCTTTGCGCGCTAGAGCCGAAGCGGCCGTGAAAAATGTAAAAGGGGTGTCCAAGGTAAGCGCAATTTTAACTGCGGCAAAAGCAGACGCAGAGAGCAAGCCAAACGCAAATGCCGTGCATAATTCACTGCCGGACCCGCACGGGATGAATAAAAATCCGCCCCTCAATAATTTGCCGATCAAGAAAATTATTGCTGTTGCGAGCGGCAAAGGCGGTGTCGGAAAGTCAACTCTGGCGCTTAATATAGCAGCAATTTTAGCCAAAAATGGCCATAAAACAGGGTTGCTGGATGCCGATATTTATGGGCCGTCTGTTCCTATGATGAGCGGCCTTGCCGGAACGAAACCCGATATGGACGAAAGCCGGATGATTATTCCGCCCGAAGCCCATGGCATGAAAATCATGTCGATAGGTTTTATGGTGGAGGCTGAAAAAGCGCTGGTCTGGCGTGGCCCAATGGTGCAAAGCGCGCTTTACCAGCTATTCCGTGACGTGAAATGGGGCACAAAGGACGATCCTTTGGATGTTCTTGTTGTCGATATGCCGCCCGGAACGGGGGATGCGCAATTAACGCTGGCGCAAAAAGTCCCTGTGGATGGCGCGGTGATTGTTTCTACACCGCAGGATATTGCCTTGATTGATGCTCGCAAAGGCATCGAAATGTTTAAAAAAGTCGGTGTGCCTATACTCGGATTAATAGAAAATATGAGTACGCATATCTGCTCGAATTGCGGTCATGAAGATCATATATTCGGGCATGGCGGCGCGGAAGAAGAAGCGCGGAAAATCGGTGTTCCGTTCTTGGGGGGCGTTCCTTTAAACCGTGATATTCGCGAAAAATCTGATGGCGGAAGCCCTGTCTTCGATGATAATTTTTATAATATAGTCAATAACTTGACCAAAAATGTCCGATTATAGGGCGCGTTTATATTGCACAAAGCTGAATGCGGGTTTGTCATTGGCCGCTTCATGGTCTTCGCGCCAGATTTCATCCCATTGACGCCAGTCAAAATCAGGAAATTTTGTATCGCCTTCAACATCATCATGGATCAGGCAAATATCCAGAATATCCACCAGATTTTGCTGTAGTGCCTGGCCATAGATCTGCGCGCCGCCATTGACAAAAATTTCGTTCTGCCCATCTTTTTCGGCAATCTCTTTGGCGCGGGAAAGTGCGCTCTCAAGGCTCGATGCCACGATCACTTCGTCTTTAGGCTTATAATCATCTTGGCGCGTGACAATAATATTGGTGCGACCGGGCAGGGGGCCGCCCACTTCCTTGTAAAGCGATTCAAGGGTTTTGCGACCCATGACCAGAGGTTTACCCAGTGTACGCGCCTTGTACCTTTTTAAATCTGCCGGAATATGCCAGGGTAGTGTGCCGTCCTTACCGATAATATGGTTTTGTGCCATGGCGACGATCAGGGTTGTTTGAATGCTCATAATTTCTCTCTTGATCTTGTGTGCAACATCTATATTAATCCCTAACATGAAAAAAGACAGCCATGTGCGCATATTTTTGGATTCTGTTGAAATTCCTTTAAAAATCGGAATTTATGATCATGAGAAAATCAAGCCGCAGCGCGTTGTTGTGGATGCCGCGCTTTTTGCCGATGCGCAAAGCTATCTTACCGATATTGATGCAGGCACCATTATTGATTATGCGCGCGTTTATAACGCCATCCGCGCCTGGGCGGAGCGTCCGCAAGTCCAGCTTATTGAGGATTATCTGAAAGAGCTGGCCAATATATGCTTTGAGCATGAAAGCGTTATTGCCTGCCAGATATCCATACGTAAAGCCGATGTGTTCGGCCCTGAGCAGGGCGCAGGGGTTGAGTTATATACTTCGCGGGAAAATTGGAGCGCTTTAGCAAAGAGCGTTTAAACGGCGACCGGCGCCTTGATATGCGGATGCGCCTGATACCCCACCAGTTCAAAATCTTCGAATTTGAAATCGAAAATATTTTTAACATGCGGGTTTAAGTGCATTTCCGGCAAGGGGAACGGCTCGCGCGATAATTGCAATTCGGCCTGTTCCAGATGATTGGAATAAAGATGCGCATCGCCGAAGGTATGAACGAAATCACCCGGTTTTAAGCCTGTAACTTGCGCCACCATCATGGTGAGCAGGGCATAAGAGGCAATATTGAAAGGTACGCCCAGGAAAATATCGGCGCTGCGCTGGTATAGCTGGCAGGACAGCTTGCCATCGGCGACATAAAACTGGAAAAACGCGTGGCAAGGCGGCAAGGCCATTTTGGGTATTTCCCCGACATTCCATGCGGACACTATCAGGCGGCGGTCATCGGGATTGGTTTTAATACGCTCAATGACATTGGTAATCTGGTCGATTGTGTTGCCGTCTTTGGTGGGCCAGCTACGCCATTGATGACCGTAAACAGGGCCAAGATCGCCATTTTCATCGGCCCATTCATCCCAGATAGATACGCCGTTTTCCTTTAGATAGGCAATATTTGTATCGCCCTTTAAAAACCAGAGCAATTCATGGATAATAGAGCGCAAATGGCATTTTTTGGTTGTCACAAGGGGAAAGCCTTCGGAGAGATCAAATCGCATCTGGTGGCCGAAAACGCTCAGCGTTCCCGTGCCTGTTCTATCTTCCTTCTTGACGCCGTTTTCAAGAACATGGCGCATTAAATCATGATATTGCTTCATATTGATTACTCCTTTTTTAATACCTTGCCCCGATTCCGCCGTATAGTTCAATAAAGCCTGCTTATTCGGGCCGATATTCCTGTGAAGGAAAATAATTTCGCCTTTATAGCCCCTAATATTCTGGATTTTTTAAGCTTTATGGCCTATATTATAAATACTGGCTTTTAGTCAGTTATGACGCTAAACGCTGGTGCGGAATAAGCGTTCGTGGACCCGGGGGCAGTACCCGGCAGGTCCACCATTTTTAATTTATGCATAGGTTGCAAGCAAAAGAGCGTGCGACCGCTCGCCGCGAAAAGTTTCGCGTAAAATTAAAAAGAGTGGGCCTGAAACAGGATCGACACGCGTAGTAAAGGCATTTGGTGGCGTCCGGCAATCCGCCGTTACCGGATAATCGTTATAAATGCAAACGACAATAATGCATTCGTAGCTGCAAACGATAACATCGTTGAAGACGTACGCGTAGCTGCTTAATGCAGTGAGCTTACATGCTACTTGAATCCCTATTAGACTAATGCCTTATAGGTGGGGTTTGGAGAGTACCTAGCAACAGAAACTCTCTATTTTCTTTTTTGCCTTTTCCCCCTATCTTATTTTGCATGATTGCAGACATTATATCGGCATTTCAGATTCCGCCTGTTATACTGGTGCTTTGCTATGCGCTAGGCACCGCCGTTTTCATAGGTCTGGCACAATGGAGCCGTGAAAGGGCTTTATATTTTCGCGCCAGTCAAAGCAAGTGGGCTTTTATATCCGCCTGGATGGTACGCGGTTTCATCGCCGTTATATTCTTTTCGGTAAGCGTGCAAGGCGGCTTGTGGGAAGGATATATCCCGCATCCTGAAAATCCAAGCCTTGTGGCAGAGCTGGTATTATTAATTGTAATTACGGTTTTGTATCTGGGCATCCAAACGCGGCGTAAGGGGATGAAAGATGCCTTTTATGAAACAGGTCTGGAAGTGCCAAGAGTATTGGCCTTTATGGCTTTGTTTGTGCTTATCTGGGCTGCTTCATCTTTGTTGTTTCTGGTTTTGTTCAATTTGCATACCGGGCTGGTGTTTGCGCTTCCGGCTTTGGAGGGTATTTTAGAGCCGATGCGTGATATTGTCCTTGTTATCGGCATGATCTGGCTTTTGCCCTATATGTATTGGTACCAGCGCTCACGGCAGCTTTATAGGGAGGATCACCAAACCCCGCCGAAATTATATAAATTCCATACTTTATTGTGGCCGATTGTTATCGGGTTGGTATTTTTTATTATGCCATTATTCTTCGAACAGGTGGCCAGAGCCGGAAAATTGCAGGAAATGATGAATACCAAGCCACCTTTAGAGCGTATTTGAATGCGAAAACAGTAACGGGAAAAGTTAAAAGGAATTATGAAAGCGGCATTGTGGGAATGGATTTCGTTCTGTATGATGTTAATAATTAAGGGATTGCATTGATGGCTTCTCTTTATAAAAATAAATTCTAAGTCAATATTTTATAATCTTAACGGCAGGACACTATGATTGAAGATGATGAGATTTTACGCTACGACCGAATGGTGGAAACAGCGCTGCGCGGTGTGGTGAAAAGTTCGATCAGACAAGTCATTAAACATGGCTTGCCTGGAGATCATCATTTTTACATTACCTTTATGACAACGCATGAAGGCGTTGATATTCCCGAATATCTAATGGAACGCTATCCCGGCGAAATGACGATTGTTTTGCAATATCAATTTACCGATCTGGAAGTCGATGATGAATTCCTGAAAGTGACCTTATCTTTTAACAGCGTTCCTGAACGTCTGGTTATTCCCTTGAATGCAATCAGCATATTTGCAGACCCTTCTGTCAATTTTGCCCTGCAATTCCAGCCCATGGAAGAAGAATTGAGCGAAGAGGATCTGGCCATGTTTGATGATGAAGGGCCTGATGATGACGGCTCTGGTGGCGGCGGTTCCAAAGGCGATAAAACGGGAGAAGTCGTTTCTCTTGATAAATTCCGTAAAAAATAAACGGGCTTCAAGGTGCTGGGCCCGGATTTCTTTCATCGACATGTTTTTCTCTCAGCCCTGCTTGTTATTCTCGGCAATATAATTCCTTTATATGGCGTTTTATTCTGGAATTGGGAATTGCTGGATATTTTTTATATATACTGGTTTGAAAATGTGCTGATTGGTGTCACCGTGGTCGTCCGTATGGCTTTAGTGGCCGCGGCGTGGGGATTAGCCATGGTGATTGGGACAATATTCAGAATTGCTTTCTTTTGTTTTCACTACGGTCTTTTTTGTTTCGGGCATGGCATGATCATGTTCGATATTTTTTATGAAGGGCCTATTGATATCAATCAAAATGCGGACTTCTTGCTGGGTTATCTTTGGGAAAGTAAAGAGGGCTTGCTTTATGCTTTGTTTGGGCTTGTTGCCGTCGTATTTATTAAGGCTGCCCATGATTTCTTTCAAGATCGCCGTGATGCGCGCCTGCCGGAAACAATCATGTTTTCCCCCTATGGCAGGATTATTGTCCTTCATCTTACTATTCTGCTTGGCGGCTTTGCTGCGCAAGAACTAGGAAGCCCGCTTTGGGCGCTGGTTTTCTTGATCATATTTAAAAGCGGGTATGATTTTGTAATGGTACAAGATTTCAAATTTATCAAAGAAAACACGGATAAGAACGCATAAAAATCCCTTTGATTTATGCTTGGGCTGTGCCATATCTCTGGGTATGTTTAGTGAGAATATTTTAAAGGCTGAAGGGCCGCATAGAGTTGTTTTAAAACGCGGTGAATTTGTGGATGAGAGCCGCCAAAACGAGGACGGCTCGGTTCGCTCGGTTCCTTATAAAATCTATCATCCGGCCGATGCCGACAATAAGAAATTCCCTCTCATTCTGTGGTCGCACGGCTTTGGCGGTAATCGTGATGGCGCGGGTTTTATTTCGCGCTATGTGGCCTCGCATGGCTATATAATCGCCCATTTGACCCATCACGGCACCGACAGTTCTTTGTGGGAAGGCAAAGAAGGGCATCCATGGGATATTTTGCGCCAGACAAAAGTGGGGCGCCCCACCACGGTTAATAGGTTTAAAGACATCCCCTTTGTGCTGGATTCTCTGCAATGCTGGGCGGAGGAAAACCCCGAAACAGGCGCGATGATAGATTTTGACAATATCGGC
>JBKHDZ010000059.1:0-10655 GCA_046541095.1 Alphaproteobacteria bacterium | reverse complement strand
AATCCACTTCAATGGTTTGAAGGGCGCGATCACGAATAACTTTAATGCGAACGATATCATCAGGCTCCAAATGACCGATAATGCGGCGCGCATCTTTAATTTCGTTCACTTCCTCGCCATCAATTTCGCGGATGACATCGTCTTCTTGCAAACCTGCCAAATCTGCCGGGCCGAATTGTTCGATACGGCTAATTCTCGCGCCTTGATTGGAGCTTAATCCCAAATCTTCGGCTATGCTATCTGAAATAAAGGCCAGATTAACGCCCATAGATGCGCGCTGGGCTTGCCCTGTTCGGATAATTTCATCGGCCACTTCAATCGCATCATTGGATTTGATGGCAAAGCCCAAGCCTGCATTGAAACCATTGGGGGATAAAATGGAAAAGTTAATACCGACAACTTCACCCGCATCATTAAATAATGCCCCGCCTGAATTTCCGCGGTTAATGGCCGTATCTGTTTGAATAAATGTGTAAAGGATATTGTTTCCTACAGTTCTTTCGGTATTGGAGACCAGTCCTTGTGATAAACTAAAACTTAAGCCTGCCGGATTTCCAATCGCCTCGGCAGTTTGTCCGAGGCGCACATCATCGCTATCGCCCAAATTAACGCACGTCAAATTATCGACGTTTTCGACTTTCAAAATGGCAATATCCAGAACGGAATCTCTGCCGACCAAAGTGGCAGTATGCTGTTCCCCGAGGTTATCTGTTTCATCTGGATCAAATAAGGTGATCGTGATGGGTGCATCTGTGCGCTCGGCGATTTCCACCACATGATTGTTGGTCATGATATAGCCTTCTTGAGCATCAATAACAAAGCCGCTACCAAGTCCATTTCCTATTTGAATGAAAACATTGGCATCAATAATATTCTCAATGCGGTCTTCCAGAGGAAGATGAGATAAGTCCCGCATATCACAGCTAAAAGGCAAATCCCCGAAAAGATGCGCGTCCGATTCATGGGTTTTTGCTTGCACGGTACCCGAAGCAGCCAATGTAAAAGATAATACGAGTGGTGCTATATATTTTTGAGAAACTTCCATATCTGATATCCCTGTTTTAATATTTATTTTTATGAGTTTTGCGAAATACTAGGAATTCAAACAGGGGTTGTCAATAATATTATGAGTTGCAAATTTTTCGGATAATATTATTTCAAAATTGAAGGGAAAAAGAAGTGAAAGTGGAAAGCCGGACAGCGACCCGGAAAAATTCACTTACGGCTGCTTCCTTTCGGACCTGACCGGGTTCAGCGAGATTCCGCCCGCGCCGACTTTCCAACGGCTTTGTACAAAGTTTTTACCACTATTGCAAGTAGCTCCTGGATAGGTCGGCTGTAAATCTGTTGCTTCGCACAACATTTTTCAAAAAATATTGCTTTGTACATATTTATGATTGCATCAGATCGTTGTAGGTTTATATAAGCTGTTAACAAACCTATGAATTCAAATAAGCGGTTCACATATAGAGATGACAAAAATCACATCTGCCACTTCAAAGTCTAAAAAAGAAAAAAACAAGACATCCTGCAGACCTGACGGCGTTAATAAATTTACCGGTATTAAAAAGGATATTGCAGAATTGCTGTGTCAAAATCTCGCCCCTGAAGATTTGCACAGTTTTAACGATGTGATTTTAAAGACGGCTACCGAATCCCACTGGAATATGGCCAAGGAGCGAAAGCTTGGGGATCCTAAAATCTCTGTTTATTGTCCCGTTAATGCGCAAAATGTTCCCCATAAGACGGTTATTGATATTGTCAGTGATGACTTTGCGTTTTTAGTTGATTCCGTTGTGGCCGAAATTAACACCCACAACCATTTGATCGAATTGTTGCTCCACCCGATTGCCTATACCAAATATGATAACGAAGGTAATTTGGAACGCCTTCAAACCGAACGTGATGAGAAACTTATCCGCCAATCGCATATTCATATTCACATTAATGAGAATTTGACCCCTGACATGCATGAAGCCCTTGAAAAGGGTCTTTATGAAACTTTGGCAGATGTGTATTACGCGAATCGCGATTGGCAAAAAATGTTGGCGGCTTTGAAAAAAGCGACTGAAGAGCTGGCCAATGCGCCTATCAAAAGACCGCTCAGAGAAATTCAAAAATTCTGTTCTTTCCTGGATTATATTGCCGATAATAATTTTACATTACTGGGTTACCGCGAATATGAATTTACCGAAAGGGGCGGTGAGTTACACAGTAAAACGGTCAAAGGCAAAAGCCTGGGTTTGCTCTCTGATGATTTCAAACCGGCCTATATCAGCGAGGATGAAGAAGGATTGCCGCGCAATTTGCAGGAACTGCGCCGCAAACTTGCCCCTGTTTCCATCTCGAAGACAAACCGTGTTTCAACAGTGCATAGACCTGTGCCCATGGATGCTATTGCCATCAAGACCTACAATGATGACGGCGAAGTTATTGGGGAAAAATTGTTTTTGGGTCTTTTTACGTCCGTAACTTATTCCAGAAGTGTAGGGAGCGTCCCTTATATCCGTGAAAAAGTCGAAGACGTGCTTGAAATGGCCGGGTTTATGCCCACAAGTCAT
Organism: Alphaproteobacteria bacterium; assembly: GCA_046541095.1. GTDB lineage: Bacteria > Pseudomonadota > Alphaproteobacteria > Micavibrionales > Micavibrionaceae > UBA2638. The sequence continues at coordinate 8,094 of JBKHDZ010000059.1, read as the reverse complement.
GACGGCAAAGCCTTGCGCCATATACTGGAAAAATATCCGCGTGATGAGTTGTTCCAGATAGAGCCGAAAGAATTATTGAATATCTCCACGGATATTTTGAAATTGCAGGAACGCCAGCGCATTGCCCTGTTTATGCGCAAAGATCCTTTCGGGCGATATATATCCTGCCTTGTATATATTCCCCGTGATCGTTTTGGAACAGATTTGCGTCAGGAAATTATCCGCATTTTGTCCGAAGAATTGAACGGGGAATGCTCTAATTTCTCTGTGCTTTTGGATGATTCTGTATTTGCGCGCTTGAATATTGTTATGCGCGTTAGCCAGAAAAAGCAGCCGAGATATAAGGTTTCGGATATAGAAGCCAGATTGCAGGAAGCCGGTCAGACCTGGGCTGAATTGATCTCCAGCGCGCTTTATCAGGCCATTGATGACCATGAGTATGTGACTTCTGTATCCCATCGCTATGCCGATGCGTTTCCTGTGAGCTATACATCCCGATATCGCGCCAAACAGGCGGTATTTGATATTGAAAAAATAGAAAATGTTCTGGCCACGCAGACTATGGATCAGGATTTATATCGCCCTGAAGGCACTGGATCGCATCAATTACGTTTAAAGGTGTATAACCCCGATAACCCGCTGACGCTTTCCGATGTGATGCCGATATTGGACAATATGGGCGTGCGTTCCATTTCCGAACTTCCTTTTGAAGTAAAGCCGCATGGCACCGATCAATCGGTCTGGATTCATGATTTCCTTTTGGAAACGCCTGATGACATGGAATCAATAGAAGTATCGGATGTTAAGTTTAATTTTGAAAGAGCATTCAGCCGAATCTGGTATGATTGCATGGAAAACGATCATTTAAATCGTCTTACTTTAAGTGCGAATTTGAATTGGCATGAAATTACTATTCTTCGCACCTATGTACGCTATCTCAAACAGATCAGATTTCCGTTCAGCCGTACATATTGTGAAAAAGCGCTCACTCAGAATGCACATATCGCGCGGATGATTGTCGATTTGTTCAAGGCATACCATAACCCTGAATTAAATCAAAACGAGGCCAAAAAGAAGGTCGAGAAAATTGTCGGCCAGATTGAAAATGCTCTGGAAAAGGTTGAATCCCTTGATCAGGACAGAATTTTAAGAGCGGTGTGTGAATTGATCCACGCCACCATGCGCACCAATTATTTCCAGCGCGATGATGAGGGACATGCCAAATCTTATCTGACAATCAAGGTTGATTGTAAGCAAGTATCCTATATCCCCGATCCTAAACCTTTTCGGGAAATTTATGTGTATTCCCCGCAAGTTGAAGCCGTGCATTTGCGCGGTGATAAAATTGCGCGCGGCGGCCTGCGTTGGTCGGATCGCCAAGAAGATTACAGAACTGAAGTGTTGGGCTTGATGAAAGCACAAATGGTGAAAAACGCCGTTATTGTTCCCATGGGCGCCAAAGGCGGTTTTGTTGTGAAAACGCCGACAAATAGCCGTGAGGAATTCCGCAGTGAAGGCATAAAATGTTACAAAACCTTCATTCAGGCCTTGCTGGATATTACAGATAATCTGGATGGTGAAACCGTTATCAAGCCAAAAAATGTTGTGTGCCGCGATGAAGACGATCCTTATCTGGTTGTTGCGGCGGATAAAGGAACTGCAACTTTTTCCGATATTGCGAACGAGATTTCTCTGGCCAATGATTTCTGGCTGGGTGATGCTTTTGCCTCGGGGGGAAGCGCAGGCTACGACCATAAAAAGATGGGTATTACCGCGCGCGGCGCTTGGGAATCGGTCAAGGCCCATTTCCGTATGCTCAATCATAATATTCAGGAAAGCCCGTTTGATGTGGTCGGTATAGGCGATATGGGCGGTGATGTTTTTGGAAACGGAATGTTATTATCCGAGCATATCCGCCTCATCGGCGCGTTTAACCATTTGCACATTTTTTGCGATCCTGATCCTGACACGGCGAAATCATTTAAAGAGCGCAAACGTTTGTTTGACGGGGTTATGGGCTGGGACGAATATGATACCAAAGTTCTTTCCAAAGGCGGGCGCATCTATTCGCGCAATGATAAGGTTCTGGAATTGACCCCCGAAATCAAAGAGCGTTTCGATATTCAAAAAGACAAGCTCAGCCCGCCGGAATTAATGAAAGCAATGTTAAAATCGCGTACAGATCTTTTGTGGTTTGGCGGTATCGGGACGTACATTAAATCCTCTAAAGAAACCAATGCTGATGTCGGCGATAAAGCCAATGACAACATTCGCATTAACGGCCTGGACGTGCGTGCCAAGGTGATTGGTGAGGGCGCCAATCTGGGCGTCACGCAGTTGGGCCGCGTGGAATTTGATGAAAAAGGCGGTAAAATCAATACAGATTTCCTGGATAACTCCGGCGGGGTCGATTCTTCCGACCACGAGGTTAATATCAAAATATTGTTCAGTGATATTATGCGTAAAAAATCCAGTGATATGGATGTAAAAAAACGTAATAAAATTCTTGAAAGCATGACCGAGGAAGTTGCGGATCTAGTGTTACGCAGTAATTACCAGCAAGCGCAGGCGATATCCCTGATCGAACATAACGCGCCGCAACTTTTACAAGCGCATGAAGAATTTATTACAGAGCTTGAACGCGAAGACGGATTAAGCCGCAAGATTGAGGGCTTGCCTGATAAAGAAGCGGTCGAATCGCGCTTGCGCAATTCCAAAGGACTAACAAGGCCGGAACTTTGTATATTGCTCTCCTATGCCAAAATCGGATTTACGCAGGATTTGCTGGCCAGTGATGTTCCAGATAATAAAAATATGGATGAATGGCTTATTAATTATTTCCCCAAAGCCTTGCGCGAGAAATATCAAAAGGACATCTTTAATCATAAACTGCGCCGCGAAATTGTGGCCACAACCATGGCCAATTCGCTTGTCAACCGCATGGGGCCGACATTCCTGAAATCTTCAATGGAAAAAAGCGGCGTGTCGTGCGAAGAGGTAGCCAAAGCCTATATTATTGTGCGGGATGTGTTTAGCTTGCGCGACCTATGGGATCATATTGAAGCGCTGGATAATAAAGTTCCGGCTCAGGTTCAAATCAAGGCTATGCAGGAAATTGCCTTCCTCTCACAGCATGCAATCATGTGGTTCCTGACACGTTTGGGGCGTTCTTTGGACATTGGCAAGGATATCCAGAATTTCAAACAAGGTATTACTGCGTTGCGCGATAATTTCGATGATGTGATTAACGAGAGTTTACGCCGCGATATAGAAGAGCGTGAACGCATTTACAAACATGATGGGCTACCCGCAGAATTGGCCTATCAGATTGCCTTGATGCCTGTGCTTGCTTCTGCGTGTGATATTATTCGCATTTCTGTTGAACAGAAAACCGATATTCTAATCACAGCGCGTGCCTATTTTGATTTGGGAGAACGCTTTCAAATGGGGTGGCTACGCCAGCAAGCCAAATTTATCAGCAGTGATGATCGTTGGTATTCCGAGGCCACAAAAGGCTTGATTGACCAGCTTTATAGCTGTCAGGCGGGGCTTACAATCCGCATTCTGCGCGATACCGATACGGCGAATAAAAAGAAAGCCGCGATCGTGGATAGCTGGATGCAAAAGCATCAAAATGTGACCCGCCAATATGATTCCCTGTTTGCCGATTTAAAGCGCGTGGGAACGATTGACCTTCCCATGCTTGTCATCGCCGAACAGCGTTTGCGGAATTTGATTCGATTTTAACTTGACATAACCTGTGCCTCTGTGATGATTATACTAAGCTTCAATAAAAGGTGAATTATGAGCAGGTTACTACAAGCAAAGAAAAATATAATTCTTCATTTTGGTGAACGCAGCAGCTGGATAAATCTATACGATGACAATTTTTTAGATAGTGCGTTGCGTCGATCTATTACAACAACGCATGGTTCTATTACAAAAAAAGTGAGCCGCGATGAAAAATTTGTTCGGCTATCTTTTGACCCCCGAGAAAGTCGGCCTAATCAGGCTGTTTTGAATTGGCTCTTATCTCCGGCTAATACTAATGCTTCTGACAAAAAGCCTTCCTTTGTTGAGTTTTTACAAGATGGTGAGTATTTGAGAGTACGCGATGAATCCGATCGGGTTTTTACGATTCCTTTTTCATCGGAGCCAAATGATAAATATGAGATTAATGCGAATGGTGTAAATTCTGCGTCTATCGATAAAGCATATGGCCAATTCGGCGATACTTCTATGCATGAAATAAATTTAAATGGCTTAGTTATATCCGTCTATTTTGCAGATGATGGCAGAAAATCAATTCTGATTGATGACAATAATTTAGCTTATATTTTTGAGGAGCCAACAGATTATAGTCAAACGCCGGCAATTTTTACGAAATTTTTAAATCGCGTAACATTTGATCAAGGTTTTGTTTCAGAGCTTGGGCTTGATTTAAAACAGGAGTTTTTAAACCCTGCCAAGTTATTTGTCGCTGTCGATTTAGGAGTCGAACCTGATATTAAAGTATTCAATAAAATTGATGAAAACAACGGAATGGCTTTGTTGGCATATCTTATTGAACGCCGGGATGATGGGTTGGCGATTGATGCGGATAGTGCTGATTACGATGTCAGTCTATTGCAAAAATCTTGGGAAGATAGTATAGACTTCGAAGGTCATTACATTGCCGTTTCCCGTCAGTTTGGTATTGCTTACAATGATGACCCTGCTCAATACCATTTCAACTTTTCTGCCGATACAAAAGAATTTTTGATGGCTCAGGGCATGGTTTTAAACCATATTACGGGGGAAGGTTTGCCGCCTTCACCAATGCTTCAAAAAAATCCAACTTTGCAGAATTTTGTTCATGTATTGGATCAAGCTGGCCAACTTATACCGGGTCATCAGGAAAAAGATGTGAGCTGGCGTACGATAATAATTGAATCCGACAAGGCCGGAGCCATGGCACGGCAAGCACGGCAAATGTTTATTGATTGTTTTGGTAATGACTTTTCACGTAACTTTGTATCTTCTGTACGTTTTGATGAAAATTTTTATTTATTGGCTGTGCGCGAGGATGCCTTTGAAACGGCAAAGAATGTTCTGGATGCTTCGCTACAAGCCATGAGTTTAATACGCAATAATAGTCAGGATGTTAGTCTCTTTCGTGAATTGCTGACACTGGGGGCTAGCCTTCGTTATGTGGATCCCGACAATGCACAAAAAGGGGAGGCGTTTTCAACGTTGTTAAGAAAGGCTGGGAATCATAGATTATTAAAAATTTGTGAAGATGTTTATGGTTCTTCAGATATTAATTTTATTAGTCTGGATTGTTCAAATTAAGCAGCATAATAAGATAAACAATCCAAAATTTCTGTTCGATTTGAATTTTTGTAAGGAGTTGTCCTGATTATCAATATCCCAGCTATAAATCTGCCAGATTAAATGTAAAAAGGGTGCCAGAAGACCAAGAATCACAAGTATAGTGGCGTTTACCGATAAAATTGCCGTAGCCAAGCAAAGGAAAGCCAGAGCATAAAATCCTATGAGCCACTTTTTTGATTCAGGCCCAAATTTTAAGGCGGTTGATTTTATGCCAACCGATAAATCATCGTCCTTATCTTGATGCGCGTATATCGTATCATAGCCAATCGTCCAGAAAATTCCCCCGATATACAGCAATATGGCCGGCCAGCCTAATGTGCCAGTTATAGCCGCCCAGCCTATAAGGGCGCCAAAATTAAAGGTAATGCCCAAAAAAGCCTGCGGCCAATAGGTGATGCGCTTCATGAGAGGATAGGCAATGATGAGCGGGATTGAACAAAGCCCGATCACAATGGCGCTTTGATTCAAAGACAGCAGAATAGCGGCCCCGCAAGCAAGCAAAATGAACAAAAATACCATCGCCTGTTTCAGGTTGATTTTACCGCTCGCTAGAGGGCGGTCTTTTGTTCGTTCGACGGCGTTATCGAGATTGCGGTCCCAGATATCATTAATAATGCATCCTGCCCCGCGCATAATGATGGCGCCTATCCAGAAAAGCGCCATTAAAAGAAAAGAATAGGCATTCATTCCGAAAATTCCGCTACTTGCCAGAGCTATAGACCACCAGCCGGGCAGAAGGAGGAGCCACCACCCAATGGGGCGGTCCAGCCGCATTAATATGGCATAGGGCTGAAGATTTGGCGGAAAAATACGAACCTGCCAGCCGTTTTTCTTGATATCGGTATAGGTTTTCGTGTTATCTGACATGATGCAAAAGTCTATCACAAAATTGCCGAGGCTCTATACCGAACTTGATCTTGCTTGCAGACAGAATATTGAACTGTCCAAAGATCAGGCGCATTACCTTAAAAATGTGATGCGCAAGGAAGCGGAAGATGATTTGCGCGTTTTTAACGGGCGGCAGGGTGAATGGCTCTGCACCATTAAAGATCTTTCCAAAAAATCGGCGCATATAGAGCCGATCGAGGAAATCAGGGGGCAAAAGATGCCCGCGCGCCGAATTCATGGTTTTTTTCCGCCTATTAAGAAAAACCGTCAGGATTTCCTGATTGAAAAAGCGGTCGAATTGGGCGTTACGGATTTGCACCCTGTTTTAATGGAGCATAGCGAAGTGCGCAAAATCAATGAGGAGCGCATAAGAGCGCAAATTATTGAAGCCTCCGAGCAATGTGAAAGGCTTGATATACCGCTTTTGCATCCCGTAAGTGATATGAAAGAAGCGCTTGCCAATTTGTCTTTTCCCGTTCTAGCGGCCCTTGAGCGTTATGAGGGGGCTGAAAAACAGGCTTGCGATGCAAAAGAAATAGGTGTAATCGTGGGACCTGAAGGTGGTTTCAGCGAGAACGAAAAGCAGTTTTTGTTACAAGCAAACAATATTCACGGCATCAGTCTTGGTGAAAATATTTTACGTGCTGAAACGGCATTTTTGAAAATTTTATGTACTTTGTGACATTTTTTATGTATTTTGCAAAAAAGTTTGACAAAGCCCAAGGGGCTGTGTTTGAGTATTTCCCATAATTTAAAAAGTGGAAAAAAATGACCTCAATTCAGGATAGAGATTTTAGTCCGGTTAAGAACGAGAAATCCGTAAAGGATTTATCATCAGTGACGCGCCGTTTTAACGGTAGTTTTGGCGTAGAAGAAGAGGCGTTTTATTTGGATGCGCAAACACTGAATCAGATGGAAGATGCGCGCAATAAAAAACTTTTCAAAGAGGTTGGCTTTCCTATGTCTGTCGAGCCTAATGCGGCGCAGGCTGAACATGTTTCCGCTCCGGAGCAACTTGCGACATTGCAACGATTGCTGGATCAAATGCAATATAAGCGCGAGCGTATTTATGAAGTTTGTGAAGGCATGGGCGTAAAGCGTAATCCGTTTTCCTCGATGCCCCATGTGGATGGCGCTTCTGCTCTTAAAAATATGATAAAATCTTCAATAGAAGACCCTACGCGCGGTGTGCGCCAACGTCTTTTAATGGGCGCTTTTGGGGCCGCCAATCGGGGTAGCCCGTATTATCCGGTTTTAAACACGGCGCTCCATTATACGACCTCGGTGCGGGATATGGATGAAGACCTTGAAAAGGGACGCCGCGCGCAGTTTTTAATGCCTGTTTTATTAACAATGCTGGAAAATCGTTCTCCTTTTAATGTGGGAAGCAATAAGGGCTTGTTGAGTTCTACGTTCAATCAGGCTATGGCGGCACGTCTTGATTTAAAGCACCGTGGCGGCATTGATGAAAATTACTTCATTGCGAATTCTGGCGAGGAATTGGCCCAATTAAAATTCCATGAAGTCATGGAAACGGAAATGTTTTCGTATTATCGCCCTAAAGTGAATGATAAGGGCGAAGTTGAATCCGAATTTGTGCCCATAGATGCTCGTAAAGAAAAAACACCGAAGTTTAAAGAGCTGGTGGACACGCCGCTTGGCTTTAGAACGCAATATTACATGGCACGCTCGCAAAAATGGAAATGGTTGAAAACGAAAAATCTGTTCGATGAAAAAGGGGCCAGCCACACTTTACTGCAAGAACGCCGCGATTTTGATCCGGGTATTCACCAGTTGCAAACCATGACTCTTATATTGGCCGCCGTTGATCAT
>JBKHDZ010000058.1:0-10852 GCA_046541095.1 Alphaproteobacteria bacterium | reverse complement strand
TACCCTATCGGCGAAATTGTTGCCGTCGAAGGAACGGCACATAGTATCAGCCAGAACGGCCAGAAAAAATTGCAGCCCGGCGATCCGGTGTATTTTAATGCGAAGATTGAAACAGGGGCCGAGTCCCGCGCTCTCATTTTGTTTATAGATGATACGCAAATCATGATTGGCGGCAATGCGCGGCTTGAAATTGATGAATTTGTTTTTGATCCCTATGACCCTGCCGAAAACGAAGCCGAGTTTTCCTTTTTAAAGGGGCCTTTTTTATGGGCTTCCGGCCTGATTGCCAGGAAAGATGAGCCCGATGTTCAACTGCGCACGCCGCACGGTTCTATCGGCATTCGGGGTACCACCGTTTGGGGCGGAACGCTGGATCAGGGCTTTGGCGTCTTTGTGGCCGAAGGGCTTGTGAATTTTTCCGGTAACTGGGGAAGCGCGGATATTCCGGCCGGAAAAGGTGTGTTCCTCGGGCAAAATAATCAGCCCGGCGAAACGAAACCATGGGCAGAACAAACTGTCAATACAGCCCTCAAAACAATCACTTTCCGCAACAAAGATGCGGCCACTCTGGAGCGTCAGCTTAAAATTCTGAAAAAAGGCAACATGCAAAAACGCCATGACTACCGCGCGCGCATGTTCCCTTTTAAGGAAAACCCCTATCGCAAGAAATTAAAGATCGAAGAAGATGATTTCTTCACCGATGAGTTTAATGAAATGCGCGGACGCCAGTAAACTTGCGCGGCAACCAATAAAATTTTTACCAAAAAGCCCTGTTTATGCAGGGCTTTTTCTTTAGTATGATTTTTTTACTGTTTTCTCCACAAAAAAATCCTAAAATAAAAATATGCAAAAACCTAAAGATCTTGTCATCCTGCTTCACGGCATTACACGCAGCAATATGGATATGATGGTGCTGGAAAACCGCCTTAAAAAAGAGGGGTATGATACGCTGAATATCAAATATCCTTCAACGCGCCATAATCTGGATTATCTGGCCGATCATATTTACAAGGCTATGGGCGCTGATCCGCGCTATGCAAAAGCGCCGCAAGTGCATTTTGTGGCGCATTCCATGGGCGGGCTGATCACGCGGCATCTGATTTATAAATACCGCCCTGCCAATCTGGGTAAAGTCTGCATGATGGGTACGCCCAATAAAGGCAGCGAGATGGCCGATTTCATGTCGGAACATAAATTTTTATCACGTGTTTTTGAATTTATATTTGGTCCCGCCGGCCCGGAATTGCGCACCGATCAGGATAAAGTCGATGGCGGCGTTATCACCTACCCGCTCGGTGTGATCGCCAGCAATGTATCGCTTAACCCCATTGGCAATCAGGTGTTTGGCGCGGCCAATGATACGCTGGTGTCTATTGAAAGTACGAAAATTGACGGCATGGCCGATCATATCGTTGTGAATTCAACCCATGCCTTGATGATGTGGGACCCGCGCGTTATAGATCAGGTCGTAAGCTTTATAAAAACAGGCGGCTTTGATCATCGCGCCGTCCCGGCTCCTCGCGCAGTTCCTGAGAAATCTACCCCAGAAGCTCCTCAAGACCCTCACCCCTAGACAAGGTGGCATTCGGGTTATTTTCAAGTTGCGCGCGTGTGTTGGAAGCCGCTTTTTCCGCATTGGCCAAGGATAAAGCCTCGCTGGAGATATTGACCTCAACCTCACCGTCAAGGGAAACACCGCCGCTTTTTTCCTCGCGACCTGAATTTTGTGATTTATTGGCCGCATTGCTTTGCGTGCCTGATACCTGACCAATTCCTTTGATACTATCAACCATTGTTTATTCCCGTCCTTTATATCTTTTTATTATAGCATAACTTTATGCTTAAAGAAATTTATATGAAAATACAAGGCGCAATACTTTAAAAGGCGGCGGCAAAGCCATTTTTTTTGCAAACGGATCAAAATGGGCGCTTCGTAACTGGCTCTCGTAAAGGCATGAAAGCTGTTGCGATGCTTTTAAAAATTTATTGTGCGGCTTGATATTTTTCTCGAAAACACTCAAAACCTCCCGCACAATTTCTGGCAAATCATCAGAAGGCTTCATCTCATAAAGCTGGTTAAGACTTTGCCCATGACGCGCAAGCAAATCTTCGGGCAGATAACACCGCCTTTGCGATGCATGAAACGGCACGGCCCGCATCAGGCCGATAATCGCATAATTCACAGCAACCGCTTGCACCATATCATTTTCCGGCGTTTCCCCCATTATTTGCAACACCAACCTGAAAAGCGGGGACAGCGTGAAATCGCAGTAATTGACCAGCCCCTCAAGATTGCCCGGCAAAACGTCTTCCAGATCAAATTCACGGGCAAAAATAAGTGTTTCAAAATCCTGATACTCAAGGCCGCGCCTCTCAATAACGCCTGCCAAAGCCTGCAAAACTTCGTGCTGGAGAACTTTACCGCTATTATAGATTTCCCTGATCGCCTCTTGCCACCATTTCAGACGAATTTGCCCAAGCCTTGTTTCGGTCACAACTTCACGCGTTTTGGCAATTTCATGGTAAAAGGCAAATAAAACAATCAAGTCATCGCGGTATTGCGTGGGCATCATCATGGCCAGCAAAAAGCGATCAGGGTCCTGCTCTTTAACTATTTGCGCACAATATAAAAGTTTTTCGCCACTCACCTTTTTGCCCCCTTGAACTTGGTCTATAATTCTCTACCTTAGTAGGCCTAAAGAAAAAAGGAGATTTTACCCCATGTCCAAATTCGAATTACCCGAACTTCCCTATAGCTATGACGCTCTGGATCCTTATATGTCCGCCGAAACGCTGGAATATCATCACGACAAACACCATAAAGCCTATGTTGATAAAGGCAATGATTTGATCCAAGGCAGCGGCCTCGAAAATGCCTCTTTGGAACAAGCCATGGTTAGTGCCTTCAAAGACCCGAAGCAAGGCGGCCTGTTTAATCAATTAGGCCAGCATTATAATCACATCCATTTCTGGAACTGGATGAAAAAAGATGGCGGCGGGAAATCCATGCCCGGCAATCTTGAAAGCAAAATCAGCGAAGATCTCGGCGGTTATGATTCTTTCCGCAATGACTTCCTGCAAAAAGGCGCTGGCCAGTTTGGCTCTGGCTGGGTCTGGCTCGCGCAGGATGGCGCCTCGGGAAAGCTGGAAGTATTAAACACCCCTAACGGCGAAAACCCGCTCGTTTACGGCAAAACGCCGCTTTTGGGCTGTGATGTCTGGGAACATTCCTATTACATTGATTACCGCAATGCGCGCCCGAAATATCTGGAGGCTTTTGTCGATAATCTTATTAACTGGGATTATGTCGGCGAGCTGTTCGAAAAAGGTCCGATCAAGCTGGCGGCTTAAATACTAAAAATCCGGGGAATGAATACCGCCATGCGGATTGGTGTTTTCATACCCGCCCGAATTAATATTTGCCCCTGTATCCAATGATCGTGCAGGGGCAAAATTATTTTCAAGCTCATTTTGCTCTGTTTCCTGAACATGCGTTAAAACGGCCGATAACATTTGCATGGCCGGTTCTACTTCAGGATTCTCCTGCAAATAGGCATCAATATTTTGATGAGAGCCATGCGTATCCATCAAACCCTCTAGCTCGCGGCCAATTTGACCAGCCGTCATTACGGCTCCTTGCCCATTGGTTGCATTTTCCCAATGCGTATAAACAACGCCAGCTTCCACAGAGGTTTTGATAACCCCATTCTCATCAAGAACAGGTTGCAAAGGATAAACAGATGGATCGTTATTTTCTAAAAAATCTGCTGTAAGCGCTTCCAATCCCCCCTCTTGTTCCAGTATTCCCGATACGCGGCTTTGCGCAAACTCGTAATAGTGCTCTTTGTCACCGATTACCAATGAGCGCTCACTATCAAGCGCTTCGCTTTCATAATTTTCTTCGAAAGCCTCTTGCTCTTGTAGTATGCGCGCTTCTTCCTGCCTGAACCGTTCCTTTATATCATCAATATAGGAGGTATCGGCCTCAGGCGGAGGCGCTGGCGTGGTTTCTTCGTGCGTTGTTTCTTCGGGCGCAGTTTCTTCGGGCGTTGTTTCTAGTGTGCTATCGAAAACTGGATTGTCGGTAGCGTTATCAGGCCGCAGCACTTCTGTTTGCTCACCGATGCTCTGCCCTTCTATCTCCACCTCCACAATTTCATCGGCAGGAATATCCAAGCGCTCTATATTCTCACGATCAAAAGCGGCGCTTTGCCCGATTAATTGAGCAGGTTCAAGCAATGATGGCTCCACACCGTTTGTCTGGACAAACGCCACTACGAAGCCTTCTTCGGCAGGGTGAAAACGAATATTTTCGCTTGGGTTTTGCGGGTCAGGGCGTAACCAGCCAAGAGAGGTGTGCATACGGGTTATATCCACATACCCATTATTATCCAGCATGCCGGGCGCCAGATTATTGGGCGGATTTTCAGGGTTCACAGCCATAAAATATCCATTGGCAAGCCGCCCCGATTCCAGATCAAACACATGGGGGGGATAAAGGCCGTCTTGCAATTCAATAATATTGCCTTGTGTATCCGTCAGATGAAAATGTTCATGATGAAAAGCCGAAACTTCGCCGCTTGCATCATCTCTTAAAATCCAGAATGGCTTAATCCCTTCTGGAACCGGACGATCATCTGTTCCGCTCAAATTGGGAAACCAGCGCAATTCTCCATCTGTTTCAGGATTTCTTTGCGACTCGCGCTGGCGCTCTAAAATAGGCTCGGCAAAAGTTTCATAAAGATTTTGGGCAGAATCCCGATCCAGAAAAACCACATCCCAATCGCCCTGATCATTTTTATGGAGCCATGCCTGCAGACGCTCATTATCCTGATCCAGTAGTTGCAAATTACCGTTTTCCAAGGGTAAGAATTCAAACGCATCCAGATCAAATTGCTGGCGGCGATATTCCTGCATTTGCGCTCTGCCGCGATCACGCAGCTCTTCCATTTGCGGACTAACCATATACACCCTTTGCAAGCCATCCACGTTTTATAATTTTGCGGTAAGGCTTAAAATTATTTTAATAAATTATAAAGGATTATGCTTAATGAAAGTTTAAATCAGACGCATTTTAACAAGGCGGCGGCAACCCGTCGGCCTTCAGCCATGAGCACATTATAGGTGCGACAAGCCGCGCCCGTATCCATGACTTCAAAGTGAACGCCTTTCTCGCGCATGGCTTTTTTAAAGGCCGGGTCTGGAAAAGTAAGAACTTCGCCTGTCCCCAGCAAAAACACATCCGCCTCATCTTTGAATTCCTGCAAAATCTGCCCGTGTTCCTCGGAGAGCTCTTTTACGCTGTTTGGGGCATCCCACTTAATAACCTTGTCTTCGAAAACAATGACAGGAGTAGAATAAACCTCGCCGCTAATGCGGAACGAGCCTTCAGCATAGCCCTGCACGATTTTCGCGCCTTCTCTAACCAGAGTCGTGACATCTACCACTTAAGCCTCCTGCGTTTTATCGCTTTTATTTTCGGGCGCATTTTCGTCCTCTTCATCTTCCAGCCCTTCTAAAGTAGAGCGGCGAATATTGATTAAAAGAAGCACGGGCGCCGCCACGAATACAGAGGAATAGGTTCCGATTAAAATGCCGAATATCAGGGCATAAACAAAGCCCTGGATCACCTCACCGCCGAATATATAAAGCGCTATCAAGGCCAGCAAGGTTGTTAAAGAGGTCATCAAAGTCCGGCCCAGCGTTCTATTGATGGCATTGTTGAATAATTCCGGTAGCGGCATCTTTTTATATTTGCGCAATTCTTCGCGGATACGGTCGAAAATAATTACCGTATCATTGATTGAATACCCCGCAATCATCAGCACCGCAGCCACGGTAGAAAGATTAAATTCCATCTGCGTCAGCGCAAACAAACCGATTGTGGCCACGGCATCATGAGCAAGCGCAATAATCGCCGCTACACCGAATTGCCATTCAAAACGCACCCAGATATAAATCAGAATTCCCAGAAGCGAGAATAAAATAGCATATAGCCCCTGCTGTTTCAGTTCTTCACCGACTTGCGGGCCAACATATTCCACGCGGCGATAATCAATCAGGCTCTCCCCGCCTTCACCGGAATACATGTTATCCAGATAGCCGCGCACCGCTTGAATGGCGGCTTTTTCGGCCTCACGCCCCCCTTCTTGCTGGGGAATACGGATCAATAGATCATCGGGCTGGCCGAATTCCTGAATGGAAATGCCGCCCAGACCAAGATTGTTCAAATCAGTGCGTATTTCGGAAATATCGGGCATTTCGGGCGTGCGAATTTCAATCAGCGTACCGCCCGTGAAATCAATACCAAAACTCAAACCGTTTGTAGCAACCAAAGCAATCGAGCCGACCATCAATACAAGGGATACTAAATAAGCCAGAAAACGCTTACCCATGATATTCAAATGAGTGTCTTCGGGTACCAGTCTTAATCCACGCATAATTTTTCTCTTTGTTCTAATTTTTTATTCAACACCAAGCAATAACCTGCAATAGAAAGCCCTTAAATCGGCACGCTATCGGGCTTTGTTTTGCGAAGCCATATCACCACCATCACCCGCGTCACCATAATGGCCGAGAAGAAGGAGGTAATAATCCCTATTCCCAAGGTTACGGCAAAGCCCTTGATCGGCCCTGTTCCAAAAGAAAACAGGATAATCGCGGCGATCAGTGTTGTTAAATTGGAGTCAATAATGGTGGACATGGCGTGGCGATAGCCCGCATCAATGGCTGAAATGGGCGTACGTCCCGCGCGCAATTCCTCGCGGATACGCTCGAAAATCAAAACATTGGCATCCACCGCCATCCCCATGGTTAATACAATTCCGGCAATACCGGGGAGCGTCAACGTCGCCTGCAAAGCCGAAAGCACCGCAAAAATAAGCGCCACATTCACAAGCAGAGCCGCATTGGCCATCATGCCGAACAGGCCGTAACACACCGCCATGAATACAAGAACGAGCGCCATGGCAATCAGACTTGCCTGCTGGCCTGCCGCAATGGAATCGGCCCCCAAAGACGGCCCAACCGTGCGTTCTTCCAGAACAGTTAAAGGTGCCGGTAATGCACCCGCACGCAACAAGAGCGCCAGATCATTGGCACCTTGAACATCAAAGCCACCTGAAATCTGGCCGCTTCCACCGCAAATCGGCTCGCGAATAACGGGGGCGCTAATCACCTGCTCGTCAAGAACAATGGCAAAAGGCTTGTTCACATTATCCGTAGAAACCTTGCAAAAACGGCGCGCCCCTTGGGAATTAAGACGGAAACTCACAACCGCCTGCCCTGTCTGATCAAAAGACGGGGCGGCAGTTTCCAGCATTTCCCCAGTAATCATGGCGCGGCGTTCAATGGTGATATCACGCGGCTCATCCACCATAGGCAGGCGTTTGCCGCCCGCGCTCGTGCCATCATTGAGTAAATGGAAAGTCAGCTTGGCCGTGGTTCCGACAATGCGTTTCAAATCTTCGGAATCAGCGCCCGGAACCTGCAAAAGAATACGGTCATCACCCTGACGCATAATGCTCGGCTCTGTTGTTCCCAATTCATCAACGCGGCGACGGACAATCTCAATGGACTGATCAATCGTTTGATTGATAATGTCCTGCACTTCCATCTCGCTCATTCGGCCTTCGATGGTAAGACTTTCTTCCTGAACCGATACTTGAATATTCTGGCTTAAACTTCTGATAATAGTTCTGGCTTTTTCCAGATCGGCAGGGTCACGCAAAACAAGGCGCACCCCGTTTTCCAGAGAACCGATGCGCGAATATTTCACGCGCTGCTCTCGTAAATTGGTGCGCGCATCCTGCACCATCATATCGGCACGCTCTTCAAAGACCACATCCAGATCAACTTCATAGAGCAAATGCGCACCGCCGCGTAAATCCAGCCCGAGATTAATGGTTTTCCCCGGCATCCAGGACGGCAATGTTGTTTGCATCCATTGGCGGGCATCTCCCCCTAAAATATTGGGCGAGCTATAGGCAAAAGCCAGTAAAGTCACCACAATAACAGTCAGTAATTTCCAACGCGGTATATGAAGCATAATCTTAAGAACTCAATATAAGCTATTATTTTTTCTTGTCTTTTTTATCACCCTTATCATCTGACTTGGATGCAGATTTGGCAGATTTGGCGCCCTTATCCTCTTTGGCATCATTGGCCGGTTTTTTGCGCAGACGCGGATCATCTTTTTGATGGATGGTAGAGCGCAAGGCCGTGACCTTCACATCGCCCAGATTAATCAGGATTTCATCCTTTTCTTCCAGAATTTTCTCAACCGTGCCGACAAGGCCGCCGCCCGTAATAACCTTATCGCCCTTTTTTAATTCGCTCAGCATCTTGTGATGCTCTTTGAAACGGCGCTGCTGCGGTAAAATCAGCAAAATATAAAACAAGAAGACCAGAACACCGACAATCATCAGGTTTTGAATGATCAGTTCTCCTGCGCTGGGCGCTTCAGGAAGATTGGGTATTCCCCCTTCCAGTTCGGCCAGACTTTCTGTAGCTTGTGCATAGGCTTTGGCAATAAACATCGATTAACCCTTGTCATACATAGTTTGATTCGTGATAAAAACGACTATAAAGGTATGAAACGCAAAGGCAAGAGATGAGTAATATTGATACAGAGAAATTGTTGAACGCCTTGGAGCGTATCGCAAGCGCACTGGAAAAAGAGGCTGGGCTACGCCCTGATCTCCCTTGTGAAATGAAGGCGGGCGAAGCCTATATCTGGGATGCGCAAAGTGCGGCTTTCATGCCTGTCAAAACCCTGCAAGCCCTGGAGTATGATTTGCTGGTTGGTATTGATGACCAGCGTCAGACATTGCATGACAATACAGAGCAATTTGCAAAAGGCTTTGCCGCCAATAATGCGCTTTTGTGGGGCGCTAGAGGAACAGGCAAAAGCTCTCTGGTAAAGGCCGTTTTTAAAAATCTCGCGCAAAATCACCCCCTTGTATTGATAGAAATCCACCGCGAGGATATTGCAAGCCTCGGGCATATTCTCGCTCAGCTCGATTATCACCGCGACAAACGCTTTATTTTGTTTTGCGATGATCTGTCCTTTGACGAACAAGACAGCTCGTATAAATCTTTAAAAGCCGTATTGGATGGCGGTATTCAAAGCGCGCCCGATCATATTCTCTTTTATGCCACCTCCAATCGCCGCCATCTTTTGCCGCGCGATATGATGGAAAATGAACGACGCACGGCTGTACACGGCGGCGAAGCGGTAGAGGAAAAAATATCCTTATCCGATCGCTTCGGGCTTTGGCTCGGCTTTTACCCCTGCGATCAGGAGGATTATTTCGCCATGGTTGAGAATTACGCCCGCGCTCTTAATATAGAGTATGAGAAAGACACATTGCACGCTAAGGCGCTGGAATGGTCTATGCTTCGCGGGGCAAGATCAGGCCGCGTGGCCTGGCAATTCATTCAGGATCTGGCCGGAAAATCAGGCAAAGCCGCTAAAATTTAATAATAATAGCGCACAAGACGCAAAAACAGCCACATAACGGCCAGAACCCCGATAAACACCAATATAAAAGCAAAGCGGGTCAGATTTAGCGGATCCAGATAAGTAACGGCTGCATAAAACAAAAGCGGCCACAACAATAAAAAACCGCCGATTAAATTCATATAGCCGTGAACAAGGCATTTTTCCGGCTCCTTTAGAAAATAAAGAACGCTGACGCTATCTCCCTTTTGGGCGGGCTTAATCCAGTATGACAGGCTGTCAATCACGATAACCTTGCTTTTCACCTTGAAACCGCCCTCATCTTCGAATTCCACAACAGGCAGCTTTTTCAGGCGGCTGCGCTTTTTTAAAAAACCAATTATCTCGGCTCTGGCAAAACGTTTCCCCTCCCGCCAGAGCAAAGCCATGATAATCAGATAAACACCGCAAGCCGCGCAAATCACACAAAAGGCCAGATATGCGTATTCTGCAATCATCCCGCAATATACCCTTTTGGATTAATAGCGCGCGTGCCTTTGCGGATTTCAAAGTGAAGCTGGGGAGCGGATACCGCGCCGGTAGAACCAACAGTGCCGATCGTTTGCCCGCGGCTGACTGTATCACCGCGCTTGATCATGAAGCTATCAAGATGCGCATAAGCGCTCATATAACGCCCTTCATGGCGGATCAATATAAGATTGCCCGAGCCTTTAAGTTCATTGCCCGCATAGACGACAACGCCGTTCTCGGACGCTTTTACAGGCGTGCCGCGCGGAGCCGCAAAGTTCACCCCATCATTATGCAAGCCCCCCTCTTTCGGCCCGAATGAGGAGATAACGCGCCCTTGCACAGGGGTCAGAAATTTGGACGAAGAACGTTTGGGCGGGGCTTTGCTGACTTTCAGAGGGCGCGCCGTCACGGGCTTGGGAGAAGGTGAGGCGGCAGTTGCGGAAGGTTTTCGCGGCGGTATAACGCCCGCCCCCGATGCTTTGGGAGCCGCACGGCTAGACGCAACCTGCACAGCCTGCGGACGCACCGAAGGCAGGCGCAGTTTCTGTCCGGGTTTTATCGAATAAGGCGCACGCAGATTATTCAGCCGCGCCAGCTCGGAAGTCGAGGTATTAAACAGCCGCGAGATTTCATACAGGCTGTCCCCTGCTCTTACGCGGTATTCAGGCGGTGGCGGCAACTTCAAACGCTGGCCTGTATCCAGCAGAAAAGGCGCCCGCAATTTATTGGCATAGGCAATATCACGCATGACAATGTTATAGCGCTTGGAAATGCTCCAGAGCGTATCGCCCTCTTTGACCACATGGCTTCCCGCACTTCCAGCCCCTGCATTTCCACCATATATATTCACAGGCGCAGGCGATTGCGCGCCCAGACAAGACG
>JBKHDZ010000057.1:0-11055 GCA_046541095.1 Alphaproteobacteria bacterium | reverse complement strand
GGCCATATCACTGTTGTGAATTTCATCGATATAACAGGGGAGCCCTGGCCTGTGAAAGACGTTTCCTGGGCAGGTGAGTTTGAAATCATGGAAAGTCGCCTTGAAGACGATGATTTTGAAAATGTTATCAAAATCACGCCGCAAAACGAATATGCTCGCGGCAATATGTCGGTTTCTCTTGTGGGCTTGCAGACACCGATTATTATGATTTTGGAAACCGGCCGTGATGAAGTTCATTACAGATTTGATGCTACAGTTCCGGAACAAGGGCCCTTGGCGGAAATCCCGCTTATTGATAAAGGTATTACGCTGGCCGCTGGCCGCGCCGATATTTCCGGTCTTCTCCAAGGCATGATACCGGCTTCAGCGCAGAAGTTAAATGTTGCCGGCGTAGATGGCCGTACATCAGCCTATAATTATAACGGTATGACCTATTTAAGAACGCCATTAACCCTGTTGTCGCCGGGGTGGAGAAATTCTGCGACATCGGCCGATGGTATGCGGGTTTATGAAATCCAGAGTACGCCCGTAGTTTTATTATCCGATAAAGGGAAAATGGTGCGGGCCCAGCTTTCTGATCGCGAGGAATTGTTAAATGAGTAATAATGACGATTTGGATAACGACGAATTCGAAGACGACGGTTTTGATGAATTCGATGATAGTGAGCAGAGTTCGGGCACGCTCGGAGAGCTTGTGCATTCTAACCCGCTTGTTAAAGTTGGTATCGTTCTTGGAGCGGCTGCATTAATTTTCGGCACTATTATTTTATTCGGCGGAGAAGAGGAGAAAGCCACATTCTCAAGTGTAGGTGCCCCTGCAGAAATTACCGCCACACCCGGAACAGAAGAGGCCAGTCCCGCCTATATCGAAGCTGTGCAGGATGTAAACCAGCAAAATTACGAGCAGGCTATACGCGAGCAGGAAAGTGCCATTCCTATTCCGATTGAACCGCCTGTTGGCCGCATAACCGTTCAGCAGGAAGAAGAATCTGAAGAGGACCCTCTTCAGCGCTGGCGGCGCTTACAGCAAGAGCGTCTGGAACGTGAGTTGGAGCAAAGACAAGTCATTGAGCCCACTGCCTTGCCCGAAAATAACGGCCAGCAAGAGCAAATTAATGCCTTGGCCGAAGCTATGTCCGCGCAGATGCAGGCTGTTTTGGAAAATCAGGGCGGGTACACAATATCGTCCATGGCCTTCACCAATGAATCTGCATTTTTTGAAGCGCTTTACGGAGAAGATGAAGAGGGCGTGGAAGGCGAAGACGGCGAACTTGTGGGCGAATTATCCGAAGAGGAAATTCAGGAAATGATAATTGTTCCAGCCGGTGAAATCGAATATGGCCAGATCATTACAGAAGCCAATTCCGATATTCCAGGCCCCGTTTTAGCGGAAATCGCGTCAGGCCCTTTAAGTGGTAGCAGAATGCTGGGCGAGTTCAGCACTGAAAACGAGATGATTACTCTTACATTTCGTACAATCGTTATTGATGGGCAATCTTATCCCATCAATGCTATTGCGCTTGATCCCGCCACTACGCTTACCGGTATGGCTACGGATGTGGATCACAGATATTTCCAGAGAATTGTTCTGCCGGCTGCTGCTGCCTTTATTGAAGGTGCGGCTACAGCTATTGCCGAATCAGGGCGCACCAATGTTACCATTCAAGGCGATACTGTCGCGGAAGAAACCGAGGAAACAGATACCGAGCAGGAAATTGCCAGCGGTATTGAAGAGGCGGGTGCAGCCATTCAGGAAATTATTGAAGAAATGAATGAAGATACCGAGCCATTGGTCATTGTGGCCTCAGGTACGCCTATGGGAATATTATTTTTAGAGCCCGTAACAATGCCCATTGATGAAACAGATTTTTAAGTAGGGGGCTAATAAAAATGGACGATAAAAAGAACGAAGATGAATTCGACGATCTGGATTTTGATGATCTGGATGATGACTTTAACGATGATGATTTTGATGCAGATGACGACCTTCTTATCGAGGAGGGCGCGCAAGACGACATAACGCAAGACGACGGCGTTTCGTTTGAAGATGAAGATTTCCCCGATATGGAAGATGATTGGGAAGAAGCCGAACCTGCAGAAGACAATACGAGCAAGTCTTCTAAAAAATCATCGAGCAAAATCCTCCTGCCCGTACTTTTGCTGTTGGCATTAGGCGGCGGCGGCGCTTATTACTACACGCAAATTCTTACTCCGGGTGCCGGTGTTGCCTCACAGCCTTCAAGCCAAGACAGCGCTAATCTTAGCCCTTATGATTCTCCGGATACGATGGCAGCAGAGATGCAAGCCGTGCCGGATACTCCACAACCTGAAACCGACATAGCTGTTCCTATGCCCTCCCCTATCTCGGGGCCGGAAGATGAATTTGACGATATGGATGCTTTAAGTTTTGAAAACCGGCAGCCTCCACCAGAGGAATTGACCGAGTCTCCTGATATTGTAGCCGGTTACGAGCCGGATATACCGCAAATTAACGCGCCTGAAAATGATGGTGTTTTGTTGCCTATGCCTGATGCGCAAGGCGAAATGCAGAACAATGCGGAGTCCGCTGATGAATTCCAGGAGGAAAGCTTTTCTCCTGACTTTGCCTTTGAAGGCGAGTCCGAGGAAGCCGGTCAAATTACCTCTGCTGACGCTCAAACTCCATTTGAAGAAGGTCCTGATGAGGGTATGGGATTTGACAATGACATGAGCGCTACAGAATTAGATGCCACAGAAAATCTTGAAGTTTATGCGCCGGGTGATACTGCATCCGAGCAGGAACTGCAAGAACTGCGCACTCAAAATCAAGATCTGGAAACGCGCTTGCAAAGTCTAGAGCAGGAAACCGCTTCGAAAGAACAGCGCCTTGCCGAAATGGCAGAAAAATTACAAGCTCTTGAAAATCAGCTTTCACAAAAAGAACAAGAGCTGAAATCCACTCGCTCACAAGCCGAAGAACTGCGCAGTCAGGTTCGTGAGAACGCGCAGACCGCAAAAGCTCCGCCTGCCGCACCCTCTCCACAAAAAGATACAGCGGCCGCCAGCGTACCCAAACCGCCCAAAAGCCCTTCCAAACCTGCAACAGAGATTATGCCGGCATGGGAGTTACGCTCGGCACAGCCAGGCAGGGCGTATATCGGTATTAAAAACTCTCAAAGCACCCTCGTTGTCACCCCCGGTGATACGATTCAAGGGCTTGGCGTTGTTCAATCAATTGCTATGGACGAGCAAGGTTTGTGGGTTGTTATGGGCAGCAATGGCTCGATAACGCAGTAAATTTAATAAAAATTTTACTATTATCCTTCATACTATGAGGTGAAAGATTGCATTTTATTTAAATGCAACGCCTTTGTTTTATGCGATTAATTTATATGGCGTAAAATAACGATTTTTTGATATAATTAAGACTAAACAACTGAAGGCAGCGGGTTTATGAAGCATAATAGAGACTATTTAAAAGCATTTGCACTCTTTGCACTTACTCTTGTGTTGTATTCAAATCCGGCTTTTGCGGCCGCCACCGTCGGTGATGTAGCTGAAAATATTACAACCTCAGCGCGCGGTATTCCCGGCCTTATAACAGGTTTAAGTTTTCTTTTTGCTCTCTTGCTCGGCGTTACAGGTATTTTAAAATTACGCGACCATGTCGAAAATCCTGCTCAAACGCCCCTTAGGGTTCCAATTATCAGGTTTTTTGCAGGCGGCGCTCTTCTAGCACTGCCTATTGTATTCGAAGCGGCCAGAAATTCGATCGGCGCTCTGGGGCTTTTCGGCCTTGATCCCGCCATGTACAACTCTACCAATAATGTTGCCTATGTCGCTGGCGGCGTTAATGATGTTTTGGGCAATATAATCGGCAGCCTAAGTACAGTTCCCGGTATTGTTACAGCCATGGCATATCTGCTTGGTGTTATTGCTTGTGTCGTTGGTATTTTAAAAATTCGCGACCATGTCGAAAATCAGGAACAGACCCCTATTCGCGAAGGCGTTGTGAGATTACTTCTCGGCGGCGCACTTTTTTCGATCCCGACAATTTATGAAGCCGTGGAAACAACAATTACAGGCGGCGCGGGTTCAGTAGGCGGAACCCTTGCAACAATATTGCCAACTGCGGCTAATTACTTAACTTCTACTCAAGCTGATGCTGTAAACTCTTGCGGCGGACTTGCAGTAACAGGCGGGGTAGGAGAAAGCATTTGCTATTTCATACAAACAACGGGGGCTACGCCCGCATTCCTGGTATCCATTTCCTATATTTTCGGCTTGGTGATTGGCGTTTGGGCTCTTTTAAAAATTCGCGATCACGTTTTAAATCCTCAACAGACATCTGTATGGGAAGGTGTTAGCCGTCTTATTGTGGCCGGCGCTTTCTTCTCCATGCCGTTTTTGGCAGGCGTATTCCAGAACGCTTTAACCGGCGGCAATGCATTCTTTACAGGCACGCAGAATACCGGATTTAACAGCACGGCCACTTGCGGTGGTGGCGGGCCTTTACCCCTTGATGAAGTTGTCATGTGTTTTATGCAGGATATTATGGCCCCTGCCCATGTTCTCTTTAGCCATTTTGCCTTTATTGCCGGTCTTGTATTTATTATGATAGGTATCAGCCGCATCATGAAAAGTGCACAAGAAGGTGCGCGCGGCCCCGGTGGTATGGGAACAATCATGACCTTTATTACGGCAGGCGTACTAATTTCCTATAATGTTATCATAGATTTCTTTACAACCACACTTAGCATGGGCGGCGGTAATACTACAAATGCTACACTGTCCTATACTACCGGTATGACAGCCGCGGAAGTGCAGCATGCCGACAATATCGTGGCCGCTATTCTGCAATTTATGATTATTGTCGGTCTTATCAGTTTTATTCGCGGTTGGTTTATTATCCGTGATGTGGCCGAGGGCAACCAACAAGCCTCCCTCATGGCAGGAGCCACCCATATTATTGGCGGGGCAGTGGCCATAAATTTAGGCCCCTTGCTCGCAGCAGTTCAACAAACCCTGAATATTACGGCTATCGGCCTTACATTCTCATAAAAGCAGGAATTATGTTCAAAATGTGACAAAAATTTGGCAATCATGCTAAATTGTGATACACTAAAATGAGTGAGCAATTTAAATTTAATTTGGTAGAGGAGACCATTAACATGCTTAACATTAAAAAATCATATTACACGATTGGAGCGGCTTTCACCGTTGGTACACTGGCCCCTGGTCTGGCCCATGCCGGTAACAACTTCACTTCAATCGCGTCCAACATCAATACATCTATTGCCGGCCTGCCTGGTCTTTTGACTGGTCTTTCTTATATGTTCGGTATCTTGCTTGGTGTTCTGTGTATCATGAAAATTAAAGATCACGTTGAAAACCCGACGCAGACACCTTTAAAAGACGGCGCTATTCGTCTGGCCGCCGGTGGTGCTTTGTTTGCCCTGCCAATCATGTTCGAAGCGATGTTCGAGACAGTCGGCTCAGGTAACAACGCACAAGCCGCTAAATTGAACAAAGTCAGCTTTAACGTAGCACCATAATCTATAAATATGGGTGCGCAATTAAACTGCACTTTAGGCATTGCCAGACCAATAGGCAAAGCCAAGACAATAAAGGGAGGAGCTGGATTTACCAGCTCCTCATCTTCTTTAAAACTTCCAAACGAAATAAAGCAGGAAATATTTAAACGCGATAATCACACCTGCAAATGTTGCGGTTTCACCTCGCAAAAATATCAGGAAGTTCATTTTCTTAATAACAACAAAGCCGACCAGAACCCCTCAAATCTGGCAACGGTATGTATATTCTGCCATCAATGTTTCAATCTTGGAGATGTCAGCGCCATGCGTTCAGGCGTTTTAATCTGGTTACCCGAAATTACGCAAACGCGGCTCAACCATATTGCACGGGCCATATATGTTGCACGCATATCGCAAGGCCCGATGGCCGATGCTGCCCGCAAAAGCCTTGATATTCTGATGGCCCGCCGTGAAGAGGCAAAAAATCGTCTAGGCACCGATGATCCCTATATTCTGGCCGAAGTTTTAAGGGATTATCTCGGTGAAAAGCATTATCATTTCAGGGACAAAAAGCTGGAAGGGGTGCGCCTATTTCCCCTAGACCGCAGAATTATCAAAGAGGCCGATCTCGAATTTAACCAATTTCCACAAATTCTGGCCTATTGGCGATCCAAAAATGGCCCCTTTGGCGGCAAAACGCCCCCGCAATGGATTTCCATTTATAAAAAAATACAACAATAGCGGCCATTTGATGCAGAAAGATGCTTTGTGATAACTGCGTCTATGGTATCCTGTAATGAATTGGTTATAATTACTTTCAAATAATAACGCGCCTGATTAAAAATGAATTTACTGCAAAAACTCATTCTGCCTTTTCAAAAAGGTTTTAAGCAATCGATTGCTTCTTTGATTAATCTTGAAACTGCTGATAGTGAAAACACTCTGGTATCCATTGACGGCTCCCTTATCACCTATATCAAGGTTGAGGGCAGTAAACAGATTATCGGGGATGAGGAATATAATAAAATCGTTGAAGGCGCCACGATCAAAATTGGCGCGAGATTTGATAGACAAGGCCATGCGATGCAGGTCTTTTTTTCCAGAGATCCGAACCGAATCCGTAAAGAATTGGAATCTTTTGTAAAACCAAGCCGTATAACAGCAGAATCCTGCGGTATGGAAATGCAGGATGTTTTGGATGAGCGCGTTCGCCATCTCGAAAAATTTCTAACCCATGAAGAATGTTACTTCGTCTTGTGGACTCGTCCCAGTTCATTAACAAAAAGCGAGTATCAAAGATCCGCAGAAGAGGCGAAAGAACGTGCCAAAGAATGGATGACAGCCGCCGACGCTCAATATCCTCTGGCAGCGCTTGAACCCCTTAGAACGCGTCATAAAAGTTTTATTTCTTCTATTGTTTCCGCTTTGGATGAATTGGGTATCAGCGGGAATGTTCTAGAAGTTCACGATGCCTTGAGGGCCGTGAGAAGCAACATTTTCCCAGACCGTGCCAATGAAAACTGGCGCGCCTGTTTACCGGGCGATCCTATTCCCCCGCGCGCTCCTACCAATAAAGTGGATATGTCTGATATCTTGTGGCCAAACCTGCCCAACCAGATTGTCGCCGCAGATGCCAAGGTTCTGGGCAAATCTATCGTACGTATTGGAAATATGCTTTGGGCGGGCGCCGATATGACATTAGGGCCTATGGATGCTACTGCTTTCCCCGTACTTTTAAACAGGTTGGTCGAGGCCGATATTCCCTTCCGGGTTTCCTTCCTGATCGAAGGCGGCGGTGCGCAAGCCACACAATTCAGAGCTTTTGCGGCAACTATGATGGGGCCGACCAATGCCGCCAATAAACAAATTAAATATTCTCTGGAAGGTCTGCAAGCCATGGCGCGCAGTGAGCCTGTGGTCAGCTTCCGGATGTCGTTTGCCACATGGTGTTCTGTCGAAAAGAAAGAAGCTATTATTGATCAGCTTTCGACCATAGTACAGTCCATTGAAAGTTGGGGATATTGTCAGGTCAGCGAATTTTCGGGCGATCCATTGGAATGCGTCATGTCTTCTTCCATGGGAACTGTTTGCGGGGGTACCGCTCCCACTGGCGTTGCGCCCATGTTTGAAATTATGAAATTACTACCCTGGCAGCGCCCGTCCAGTCCGTTCCAACAAGGCTCCATGCTATTCAGAACACCCGATGGGAAAGTCTGGCCATACCAGACAGGAACGAATTTAACGACCACCTGGTTTGATCTCATCTTCGCGCAGCCGGGTGCGGGTAAGTCGGTTCTTTTGAACACGCTCAATCTTGGCACTATTCTGGGGCCGGGCTTAAGCAAATTACTGTATGTGGCGGTTATTGATATCGGCCCGTCATCTTCCGGGCTTGTATCGCTTATACGTGAAGCATTACCCCTCAACAGGCAACATGAAGTTGCGTATTATCGCCTGCAAATGGCCCACCAATATGCCATCAACCCATTTGATACCCAGCTTGGCATGCGTTATCCCTTGCCTGATGAACGAAGCTATCTGGTTGAATTGATTACCTTGCTGTGTACACCGCCGGGCTATGACCAGCCCTATGACGGTATTCAGCAACTTGCAGGTCTGGTTGTGGACGAGATGTTCCGTTGGCGCGATGACAAAGTCGCCAATGCCGAGGCCAGACCTTATCTTCCGCGCCTTGAATCGGAAGTGGATGAGGCCATTCAAAAATTCAATGTGCATTTGCCCACAGACCCTTATTGGTGGGATGTCGTGGATAAAATGTTCGACTTGGGACAGTATCATGTCGCAAATCTGGCGCAAAGGCATGCTGTTCCCACCTTGAACGACTCCATTACCGCCTCAAGACGGCCGCAAATACGCTCATTGCTCGAAGAAACATCCGTTGGCTTTAGCTCGGAATCTGTCATCAGCGCTTTTGAACGTATGATTACCTCGGCAATCCGCGAATATCCGATTTTGTCCTCCGTGACCCAGTTTGATATTGCCGATGCCAAAATATGCTCGCTCGATCTAATGGATGTTGCTCCCCAAGGTGATGAGTCTGCAGATAGGCAAACGGCCATTATGTACATGCTTGCGCGTCATGCTCTTGTACGCTCATGGTGGATGGGGAAAGAGGCCTTGACCCATATTCCAGAGCGTTACCAAGAGTACCATGAAATGGCGCTTCAGCAGATTGCGGAATCACCGAAAAGACTTTGCTATGACGAATTTCATAGAACCAGTAAATCCAGATCCGTACGTTCCCAGATTATTCGGGATGTGCGTGAGGGACGTAAACGCGGCGTTCAAATCGTTCTGACCTCCCAGCTTCTGGATGACTTTGATAAGGATATGGTTGATCTGGCAACCGGTGTATGGGTATTGGGTACAGCCATTTCCGATAAGGCCGTGGACGATGTTCAGGAGCGTTTTGGCCTGTCTGAAACCGCGCGCCAGATTATTCGCACAAAACTGACCGGGCCCAAATCCATTGGTGCTCCCTGTTTGTTTGTTCTTGGCTCCACCGATGGTCGCTATGAACAACATTTGTATAACACGCTTGGACCTATTGAATTATGGGCGCTTTCAACTTCGGCTGAAGATGTTGCCATCCGCAACCGCGTTTATCTCAAATTAGGGGCGAGCCGTGGCCGTCAAATGTTGGCAGCCAGCTTCCCGGGCGGCAGTGCACGCACGGAAATCCGCAGACGCGTCTTGGCACGCAGTGAATCGGGCGAATCGCGCGGCGCCATGATTTCCGCTGTTATCGAGGAGATCGTGCAAGAAATTATCGAAGCCAGCAAGCAGGCGCAAAAAGCAGAAGCCGTTACACGGATTAAAATTAGCTAGGGTATAAGAACGTGACCACGATTTCTAAAGATGCCGCGCAAATCGAACGGGAAAAAGCTCTCGCCAAAAAAGCGCTACGCCGTGAACTTGCGCTGGAAATGGGAGATCGTAAAGAGCGCCCGTTAAGCCCCTTGGCCCAGAAAAAAAAGGCGCTCCGCAAAAAGCGCCTGAAACAAGCTGTAATCTTATTTTTCATTGCATTGATCGGATATGGGATATGGTTCTTATTTAAACCCTTTAAACAAGGTATGAATTACGGCATATGCAAGGTCTTTGCAGAATTACAAGTGCCCTACCCTTATACGATTTACTATAGCGAAGTTATAGAATTCAGCGATTCCGTGCGGATATGGTTTTCATATCTGGATTCTTTCGGTGATTACAGGCTTGTCCCTATTCAATGTTATTTTGCACCGCATGAGCGCTATGGCTTTGGCGTTTCCCAAGTTACCATTGGTCGCCGCGAAATTGACCCGGATGTAGTAGAACGCTTTAACGCTTCTATTCCCGCCATTGTTTCAAACCCCCCTGATCTTATATATCCTACGCCTTTGCCGAATGATCCGGCAGATTTACAATTTGACTTTGATAGATTTAGAAAACAAATCTTATAAAGCAAATTATAAAAGGGTTAAACCAGAAAGGCGCATTTTCATGAAATACAGAAAACTCGGCACCACCGACATTGATGTTAGCGTTATATGTCTTGGTACGATGACATGGGGCAAACAAAACACGGAAAGCCAAGGTCACGAGCAGATGGATTATGCCGTAGAACAAGGCATAAATTTCTTTGATACGGCCGAGCTTTATGCCGTGCCTCCCAGCGCTGATACCTACGGCAAAACCGAAGAAATTATCGGAACATGGTTTCAAAAATCGAAAAAACGCCAGGATATTATTCTGGCCTCCAAAATCGCCGGGCCGGGGCCGGGCTGGATTCGCGGTGGCAGAAACAAAATTGACCGTGAAAATATCTATAAAGCGATTGAAGGCAGCCTAAAACGCCTGCAAACAGATTATATTGATCTTTATCAGCTCCACTGGCCCAATCGAGGCTCTTATCATTTCTCGCAACATTGGGGCTATAACCCGAAATTTAACAAACAAGCCGTGCTGGAAAATTTTATCGAAACCCTCGAAACGCTTGATGACCTTATTAAGCAGGGGAAAATAAGACATATCGGCTTGTCGGATGAAACGGTCTGGGGAGCCATGAAATTCCTGCAATTATCGGAAGAGCGCAATCTGCCGCGCATGATGTCCATTCAAAACGAATACAGCTTGTTATGCCGCCTCTTCGAGCCTGATTTTCAGGAAATGGCTCTGGCCGAACAATGCGGCCTGCTCGCCTGGTCGCCTCTGGCTACAGGGATGATCAGCGGTAAATATCTGGAGGGCAAGCGCCCAGAAGGCTCACGCTGGTCCATCGGCAACAATATGCAGCAACGTGATACACCGCAAGCCAACAAGGCTGTGCGAGCTTATATGGACGTCGCCGAAAAACACGGGCTGGATGTTTGCCAAATGGCCCTGGCCTTCGTGAATGACCGCCCTTTTGTGACATCCAATATTATCGGCGCCACTACACTGGACCAACTTAAAAGCAATATTGAATCTATAAATCTCACATTAAACGAAGACGTGCTTAAAGATATTGAACAGGTTTATAAAGATTATCCTATTCCTTATT
>JBKHDZ010000056.1:0-11201 GCA_046541095.1 Alphaproteobacteria bacterium | reverse complement strand
TCTTTTATTTATTTTCAATGACTTAAGATTTTCCACCCCTCCCATCAGACCCGATAAACGGACCCGCTCAAGCCTATGAAACCCGTTAAGCGGACCCGTATTTTTGCATGAACGGACCCGATATAGTTATTTGCATTTAAAAAAGAAAAAGGCGCAAAAACGCGCCTTATCAATTTATATTATAGGATAATATGCTCAAAAAATCAAGAATGAGGACAAGGTACTTTTTCCGCATCTACTAAATTATATGTTGAGAAACCCCCATAAATATTTGCACTGGGCAAACCTTTTACAATTGCTTTAAAACAATCATTGTAATCAAAATCCTTCAATAACTCCGGCTGAGCAACAAAAACATCTCTTTCCAACAATACATCACTGCCTTTGGCATTCGTTGAATGTTTAGCCATCATAAACATAGTGTCAGCATGAGGATCCGCTCTGTAAGGCATAGCACTGCTGATTTTAAAAGTTTCTTCCAGTGTATATTCATGGATAGCACTCAAATAAACACCAGCTGCTATTGCCCCTGCGATAGAGGATCCCGCTACATAAGCAAAAAATTTGCTAGGTTGACTTTTCTTCGATTTTATTTTTGACATAACAACTCCTTTCAAAAAAGGACTTGTAACAAGGATTGCATAATATGTCAATAAAATTTAAGCCGCTTCGCTTTTCTCGATTTTTTCTTTTGGCAGGCTGAGCTTTAAATGCAAGTCTTTAAGCTGCTCGGTATCAACCTCGCTCGGTGCTTTCATCATCTGGTCTTCATATTGGCCGTTCATCACAAAAGCATAGACCTCGCGCAAATTCGGCTCATCGGCCAACAGCATGACAATGCGGTCAACCCCGTAAGCAAGACCGCCGTGCGGCGGCGCGCCATAACGCATCGCATTCAACATACCGCCGAATTTGGCTTCCAGAACGCTCTTATCATAGCCGGCAATACCAAAGGCTTTTTCCATGATTTCGGGCTTGTGGTTCCGAATTGCGCCCGAAGCCAGTTCAAAGCCGTTACAAACGCAATCATACTGGAAGGCATAGATTTCAAGCGGATCTTTGTTGTCCAGATCGCCCATTCCGCCCTGCGGCATAGAAAACGGATTGTGCGAGAAATCGATTTTTTGCTGTTTCTCATCAAACTCATACATCGGGAAATCAACAATCCAGCAAAATTTGTAAACGCCGCTCTCGCGGCTGGCTTCGTGACCTTCGGGTAGCGCATCGCATATGGCATCACGCGCACGCCCGGCAAAAGCGGCGGCGGCTTTGGGCTGGTTACAAACAAAAAAGATTGCATCACCATCGGTGCAACCGGCAATCTTGCGGATTTCATCTTGCGCGGCGGCGGGAATAAATTTGGCTATCGGCCCCTTGCCCTCGCCACTTTCAAACAAGACATAACCAAGGCCGGGAGCGCCCTCGCTCTGCGCCCAGCTATTGAGCTTATCAAAATAACTGCGCGGCTGGTCGGCTACTTTGGGCGCGCGAATAGCGCGGACAACGCCGCCCTTTTCAATCACGCCTTTAAAGGCTTTGAATTCGACATCATCGCGGGCGAAAACTTCGCTAACATCCACGATTTCCAGAGGATTGCGCAAGTCCGGCTTGTCCGAGCCGTATTTCAGCATCGCATCTTCGTAGCGTAAATTGGGGAGCCATTCGACCTTGCGTGTTTCGCCTGTAAAGTCCGCAAATTCTTCGAAAATCCCCTGAATAACAGGCTGCATCGTACCAAGCACGTCTTCTTGGGTCACAAAGCTCATCTCGACATCAAGCTGGTAGAATTCGGCCAGCCGGTCGGCTCTACCATCCTCATCACGGAAACACGGGGCAATCTGGAAATATTTGCCAAAGCCCGACATCATCAAAAGCTGTTTGAATTGCTGGGGCGCTTGCGGCAGGGCGTAGAACTTACCGGGGTGCAAACGGCTTGGCACCAGATAATCGCGCGCGCCTTCGGGCGAGCTGGCTGTCAAAATCGGAGTCTGGAATTCCTGAAAATCCTTCTCCCACATGCGTTTGCGCATAGAGGCAATAACATTGTTCCGAAGGCGAATATTGTTTTGCATCTTCTGGCGGCGCAAATCCAGATAGCGGTAACGCAAGCGAATATCTTCGCCCGCCCCGTCATCATCGGCCACCTGAAAGGGAATTACATCGGCGGCCGATTGCAATTCGGCCTGCTCGATAATCACTTCGATCTCGCCGGTCGGCATTTTGGCATTGATGGTTTCGGGCGTTCTGGCCGCCACTTTACCCGTAATTGTCACAACGCTTTCAACGCGCCATTTTTCGACAGTACTTAACAGCGGTGAATTTTCCTCGATTACGCATTGGGTCAGACCATGGCTATCGCGCAGATCAATGAACAAAACCCCGCCATGGTCACGAATTTTATGAATCCAGCCTGAAAGGCGCACGTCGCTGCCTTCATCTGTTTTGCGCAACTGGGCGCATGTATGTGTACGATATTGATGCATAAAAAGGGTTATAACCCGCTAAATACAAAGACTCAAAGGATTTTTTCATCTTACCCTTAAAAACTTTTCCCTTGGTCTGATCCAGACTTCATGCTTAATTATGATTCAGCATGGTTATTACCAATCAAAAAGAACTGGACGATATTTGTAAAAAATTCTCGGGCGAGAATTTTATTACGATTGATACCGAATTCCTGCGCGAAAAAACTTACTTTCCAAAGCTGTGCCTCATACAGCTGAGCGATAAGGACAAAAATGCCATCGCCATTGACCCGCTTGCAAAAGATATTGATCTCGCACCCTTATATGACCTGCTTAAAAACAAAAACGTGCTGAAAGTCTTTCACGCCGCGCGGCAAGATCTGGAGATTTTCTACAATCTGACAGGCAGCGTGGTCGAGCCGTTTTTCGATACGCAAATCGCGGCCATGGTTCTGGGCTATGGCGACAGCGTTGGTTATGAAAACCTGATCCGCAATGTAACAGGCCATCAGGTGGATAAAAGCTCGCAATATACCAACTGGTCGCACCGCCCTTTGAGTGAAAAGCAAATTCATTATGCGCTGGGCGATGTGACGCATCTGGTTGATGCTTACTTAAAACTTTCCGAGCAATTGGAGGAACGCGGCCGCACGCGCTGGGTGTTCGAAGAAGAAGAAATTCTGGCCGATCCCGCCACGTATGAAAATAATCCGCGTGAGATGTGGCAAAAAGTTAAAATTCGTTCACCCAATCCCAAAAATCTGGCTGTCTTGCGCGAGCTTACCGCCTGGAGAGAAGAGCGCGCGATTTCCAAAGATCTGCCGCGCACATGGATTATGCGCGATGACACGCTGGCCGATATCGCCTCGCAAAGCCCGAAAAAAGCCGAAGGTCTGAAGAAAATCCGCAATATTCCGGGCGAGTTTACCAAGGGGCACAAGGCCGAAAACCTGATCAAGCTGATCGAAAAGGGCTTGAAAACACCGGCGCAGGATTGCCCCCATGTGGTCAAGAAAAAGCCTCTGCCCGCCAATGTGGCCGCGAAGGTTGATATTTTGAAAATGCTTTTGAAAATCAAATCCTCCGAATACGGCGTGGCCGCCAAGCTGATTGCTTCCAGTGATGATCTGGAGCAAATTGCCTTTGGTGAAACTGAGGGGATTGCCGCCCTGAAAGGCTGGCGCGCGGAAGTGTTCGGCGAGGATGCGCTGGCCATGAAAGACGGCAAAATCGCCATAGGTTTGAAAGATGGTAAAATTGTGAAGATCAATATTTGATCCTTCGTGCAAGTAAGGTATCTTTAAAGCCATGAAGCGACTTTACATTCTCCGTCATGCACAAGCGTTAAGCACCCCGGTCGGCGGGAGCGATTTTGATCGTCCGCTGGCCCCGCAGGGCCTTGAAGATGCGAAAGCGCTGGGCAGGAAAATGGCAAAACATGATTATAAGCCCGATATTTGCCTGTATTCCCCCGCCTTGCGTACAACACAAACATTGGAAAATCTGGAGCTGTCCTGCAAATCTGTATCCGCGGTGGAGGATATGTATGATGCCAATGCGCAGCGGCTTTTGGATTTGATCAATAACAGCGAGGATGACTACGCCTCGCTTTTGCTGGTCGGCCATAACCCCGCCATTCACGAGCTGGCCATGCGATTGGCCGGAGAAGAAAGCGCGGCCTCGCCTATGCAGCGCATGATGCAAGGCTATAAACCGGGTAGCTTGAGCGTCTTTGATTGCCCCTGCGCTGTGTGGAATGATGTGGAATACGGCGGCAATATATTGAGTGATTTTTTAGAGCCGCTTGATTATAATGCCCCCGAGCGTCCGACCCGCTGGATGTGATGAACGCGGCGGTTAAGAAGGATTTTTAATAGATTTCGCCCTGCATATCGGCCAGAACATCGCGCATCAGACGCGTTGTAATGCGCTGTTTATTGGACAGCGCCTTGTGGTCGGCCTTGGCGACAAGGTCGCGTGCGGCGGCAAAAGAACGCTCCATGCGCGGCAGGATATAACGAATAACATCGTTATTCACCACCAGCTGGCGATCGGAAAACAGCTTGATCAGAATAGAGGCCAGAAGCGTATCATCGGGCGGCTGGATCATAGCCATAGGCGCCGCCCGCAAGCGAGAGGCCAGATCTTTCAGCGCAAAATCGGTATGATTGGGCGCCATACGCATGGTCAAAAGCAAAGAGCGCTGTTCTTCTTTAAAGATATTATAAAGATGAAAAAGCGTTTCCTCCGCCGCGCGTTCTCCCAGCCAGGGATCAACCCCGTCAATTACCAGATGCGGGCTTACTTGCGCGATTTCCTCGGCAGAGCGGGATATCAGCCATTCAGGGCGAATATGCCCGGCCTTGGCTTTGTCTTTCCAAACCGCTGCCAAATGCGTTTTACCACAGGCCGCAGGGCCGCTCATCACCAGTGCTGGCGCAGACCAATCCGGCCAGCGGTCAATCCAGCCCACCGCATCGCGGTTTTCGGGCCCAATCAGAAAATCCATCATTCCGTGAGCGCTACGGCACCCCAGATCAAGCGGAATTTGCTGGTCTTTTTTCAAACTTTGCATGTTTTTTTCAAGTTTTTGTCTTTTTCGGCCTTGGAGCCGCGGGATTATCCATGCCCAGATAATACGAGCTGTCTTTATAGCGCTCGATCATAAAGGCAAAAAGCACGCTAAACACAGAGGCCACAGGGATAGAAATCAGCATCCCTACAATGCCGAACAGCGCCGCGCCCGCCATAAGGGCGAAAAAGATCCATAAAGGATGCAGCCCCACACTATCGCCCAGCACTTTGGGGGTGAGGAAATTCCCCTCCAGAATCTGTCCGGCGATGAATATGCCGCCGATCAGGGCAACAAAGAACAGATCACTGCTTTGCAGCCATGCCACGACTATGCCGACAATAAGGCCAAGCGTCGATCCCACCAGCGGAATAATGTTGAAAAGACCCGCAAACATACCGATCAAAAAGCCGTATTTTAACCCTGCCAACGTTAAGGCAATCGCGTATAAAATCCCCAGACATAAGGCGATTGTAATCTGTCCGCGTACAAATCCCGCCAGCTTTGTATCCATTTTCCCAAGCAAATCCAAAACCGTGTCTTTATGCGGGCGCGGGATCATGGTTTCTACCCATCCGGTGACGCGTGGCCATTCCTGCATCATGAAAAAGGCCACAAAAGGCACGACAACAATAATAGTGATGAACGAGGTAACAAAAGCGCCGCCGGCCTTTAAACCGCCCAGAATAGTTTGCCCTGCGCTCATCGAGGCGCCCATATTTTCCTGCAGGAAGGATATGGCATCCCCCCCATCACTTCCCAGAAACTCCTGCAGCCGCGTTTGATAGGGCGCAATCATATTTTCCAGCTTTTCGCCCATTTCGGGCAAATCACGCGCCAGCTGCACGGATTCCTTGTATAAAATCGGCGCGAAAATAGCGATCAGCGCGCCCACCAGAATGATAAAGCCCGATAAAATGATGATCGTTGCCGCCTGGCGATTAAAACCGACGCGGCCCAGTTGATGCACCATAGGATTAAGCAAATAGGCAATGGCAATCCCCAGCACAAAAGGCAATAAAATTGCCTTGAACAACCAGACAAAGACAAGAAATACAATAAACGCCGCAAACCAGAAAAATATCTGATTTCTAAAATAAATATTGCTTTGCATTTCGCTCATATTCTTAAAATCCTGACAAATAATTCTATTAATAACGGCGCAAAGATAAATCATAAATGACAGGGGCAGTTTGCCCACGGCTTTGCGAATAATAGGACATCGGGTCCTTGGAAGGCCCGCCAAGCGCGCTGCCCCCTGTTGCGCGCAAATCAAAATTGGCCTGCTGTAAAGCCAGGGCCAGACGGCGCTCGTCCCCGCTAAATGAAATATCCAGCATCGCCTGACGCGGGCTTACGCTCTTAACGGCAATATCATTAATCCCGTTCAGGCGTCGCAGAGCCTTTTTGATATCGGCCCATTCTTTTAAAGATGCAAATTGCACGCGCGCCTGCACGATATTGCTTTGTGCCGTATTGACCACCGTTCTGGATTTCCAGTCCTTGCGCAGTTCGGAGCGTGTTTTCTGCACAGCTCTATCCATCAAGCTGGCCAGCGTATCGCGGCTGGTCGCTTCAATGCTAAAGCCTTGCACAAATTCAGGGCGGCCCCTATCGGTTCGGTAGAGTTCAATCTCCATACCGCCAACGGCCGCATCGGCCGCATCCTGCACGCGGGACAGAGCAGCATCGGGCTTTGCAATCATGATAATCGCTTCGGATGCTTCATAGCGCGCCAAAATGCGCTCCAGCTTTCTTTCCTGATAATTCAGAGCGCTGGCATCGCCAATATCGCTGACATCGGCGACATCGCCCAGCGGTACGATTAACGGCACCAGCCCCTCTTCCAGATTATCGGCGCGGTTCCAGGCCGCCAAAAAAGCGTTATAGGGCGACCATAATTCAAGGCGGCCATTATAATTATAAAACGGCAAGACCAGTGCGGGGCGGGCGCTTATATCGGTATAATCCACATTGGAGCGGGAGAAAAACTGCTTTACGGCCATATCTTTAAAGCGGAATTTATAGCTGGCCTTGTAACGCACGCTGGAAAGCTGTTCATTGCTGATCTCAAAATCCTGAATAAGGGCGGACACGATGGAAACACCGGGCGTTTGGAAAGCGGTGGCCTCACTATCAGAGAGCATTCTTTTGGCCAGCGTTTCAAATGCATCCAGTTGGGCTTTTTCAAAAGCAAGAGAGCGCGCGGCAACGGCATTTTTGGCCGTCACATCCACCTCCACATTTTCCACCGTGAAAAGCGGGTTGGCCGCCTGCACCGCGGGCACGGCGGAAAAAAATAAAAGAAACAAGAAAAATACTGTACGAAAGCCGCAAAAAGTCTTATGTATGCTAAGCATAAAATCACCTGAAGTTTAAAAATTTTAACGCTGAACCTATTCCATACAATATACGAGCGCAAAATGAAACAAAATGCTTATAAAGATGCCGGGGTTGATGTTGATAAGGCCCAAAAACTGATCGAGCGGATCAAACCCCACACCGCCCGCACCAAACGCACGGGGGTTATGTCGGGCATTGGCGGGTTCGGCGCGCTGTTTGATTTAAAAAGTACGGGCTATGAAGATCCTATTTTAGTGTCCGCAACGGACGGGGTGGGCACCAAAATCAAAATCGCCATTGAACTGGATAAACATGACACAATCGGCATTGATTGCGTAGCCATGTGCGTCAATGATCTGGTTGTGCAAGGCGCAGAGCCTTTATTCTTTTTGGATTATTACGCCACGGGCCAGCTTTCCAACGATGTGGCCGAAGCGGTCATTGCGGGCGTGGCCGAAGGTTGCAAACAGGCCGGATGCGCCCTGATCGGCGGGGAAACAGCCGAAATGCCGGGGCTTTATATCGCAGGGGACTATGACCTTGCCGGATTTTCCGTCGGTGCTGTAGAGCGCAATCAGATCATCACAGGCGAGGCCATAAAAGAGGGCGATGTTATAATGGGGCTGGCTTCCAACGGCGTTCATTCCAACGGTTTTTCTCTGGTGCGCCATTTGATCAAATCCACACCGAATTTAACCTTTGAAAGCAAATCCCCTTTTGATGCGGCCTTGAGCCTTGGGGAATTGCTGTTGATGCCGACACGCATTTACGTGAAATCGGTTTTGGAAGCGCTGAAAATTAAAGGAGCTGATAATACACCGGCCATCAAAGGCATGGTGCATATCACAGGCGGCGGTTTTCAGGAAAACATACCGCGCATTTTGCCCGCGGGCCTGAAAGCGGAGATTGATACCAATGCATGGACATTGCCGCCTTTATTCCAGTGGATGCGCGATTTGGGCGGGCTTAGCCCTGATGATCTATCGCAAACCTTTAATTGCGGGATCGGCTATATGATTATATGCGCCCCTGAACAGGCGCAGGATTTGCAAGCCTCCTTAACCAAAAGCGGGGAAAGCGTTGTCCAGA
Source organism: Alphaproteobacteria bacterium (assembly GCA_046541095.1). GTDB lineage: Bacteria > Pseudomonadota > Alphaproteobacteria > Micavibrionales > Micavibrionaceae > UBA2638. Next base: position 2,732 of record JBKHDZ010000056.1, on the reverse strand, counting down.
TCGGCACTATCACCGCGCGGGCGGGTGAGGAAGAGCCTGTGATTATGCACGATATAAACAAGAACTGGGCATAAAGCCGGGATGAGAGAGGGTAAACTCAATCTTGCTGTTCTCATATCGGGAAGCGGATCAAACCTGCAAGCCATTATTGATGCCTGCCACAACCCGGATTTTCCAGCCCGCATTGAAATTGTCGTTTCCAATAATCCAGATGCTTACGGGTTAATCCGTGCCCAAAAGGCTGGCCTTGAAACATGCGTGATTGATCACAAAGCCTATCAAGGCCGTGCCGATTTTGAACGCGCGCTCCATCACGCCTTGGAAAGCCGCGAGATTGATCTGATTTGTCTGGCCGGATTTATGCGCATTTTAACCCCTGAATTCATTGAAAAATGGCCGCAAAAAATTATCAATACGCACCCCTCCCTTTTGCCCAAATTCGGCGGAAAAGGCATGTATGGAGGCCATGTACATAAGGCCGTCCTTGAGGCAGGAGAAAACGAGAGCGGCCCCACCATTCACTATGTTATTCCCGAAGTGGATGCGGGCGAAATTATTCTTCAGCGCAAAGTAGATGTGCGCCAAGATGATACGCCCGATACACTGGCCGCGCGGGTATTAGAGCAGGAACATATCGCCTACCCGCAGGCAATCGCGCAAATAGCGCGCGAAAGATTACGCAAAACCACTTGAAATATAGCGCAGTTTTTTTACAATTATTTTTTAAATTTTATTCAGGAGACAGTTATGGGTACAAAAAACACGGAAGTCAAAGTCGATAAAAAAGAACTGGACCGCGCCGAACATATGTGGGGTGCTTTCACCGAAGCCACAAAATGGTCTATCATCGGTATCACCGCAATCCTTATTTTACTGGCTATTATTTTCCTGTAATCCACCTTTATTGGCTGTCCTTTATAAAAAGCATTTAATCTTAACCTTTTTTTCTTAAAAACAGCTATACTATTGAAGTGTGGGAAGGACCAATTCTATAAACATACTTCAATAATGCTTGATCGCAGTTGTGAATATTACAAAATAAAAACAAGCACGCGCATGAGACTGTATTTTTTCTCGGTGCTGGTTTTTCTTGCCTGCCTGCTTTGGGTGCAATATTCGGCCTATGCACAAAGCAGTTTCCGCCAGTCTTTCCGCATTGAATTGAATGATACCAATGCAAAAACGCCTATTGGTTCACGCATATATCTCACCAAAAATTCAAGCAGCGCGGAGTATGAACGATTAATCCGGCAACATATGAATAATTTCCGTGGCGAGCGCCAGACCCAGGATATTATCAATCTATCCGGCGCACATGGATCATGGCTTGTGTTTTCTGTATTGAACAACACTGATGAAAAAGACTGGGTTTTATATTTCGGCGATAATTATGAAGGGCGCTATGCCATCTTTAAAAATATTATCGTGCGCAATTACACGCTCGGCGAAAGCTTTGTAGATACCATTCGCAATCAGAATTTAAATGAAACCGTCGGTCATTATCTGGGCAACGGCGCCGTGCCGATCAATATCCAACCGAAATCGGAAAATATTTTTGCCATCTATCTGGAACCGGACGGAGATTTTCTGGCCAGCATTACGCCCGCCCTATTGAGCGAGCACTCTTATATCGAGCATATTCATTCCTACAATTATTTATCCATCGGAATTTATACATTTTTGTTTTTAGCCATCGGTTTTTTTGCCGCCATTTCGATTTTCAAACAGGATTACATCTACCTGCTACTGGTCGGATTTTATCTTTCACTGGCCGTGTTTTTTTCCATGGCCAGCAATAGCTTTTTTGCCAGTTTTTGGGAACAAGAGGGCTATGTTTTATCCTTGCTCTCGTTAAGTCTGGCTATGGGCGTGTTTACAACAAAATATTTTATGGATATTGAACGGGATGATGAGGAAAACAAATTATATTTTGTGTTGCTCAGCATTTTGGGCATGCTTTTTGTGGCCGCCCTTATATATATGACCCCGCTTTCCCATTTGTTTTACAGCTATTTTCTCTCCGCACCGCTTATTCTGGCCTGTATCGGTATTGCCATTACTTCGGCCCTGCAAATTCCGCTTGGCAAATTCGGCTCCCCCTATTTCAGCACGGCATGGGCTATCTTTACACTGGGTCTGGTATCAACGGCGCTGGGCCTCATCAATGCCATTCCCGCCAATGCCATTACCATCAATTCGATCTGGATTTTCCTGATTGCGCAATTTTTCTTTTTTGTTTTGGCCGCGTTTCAAAAAATCAAATTCACCGAAGAAGAAATCCGGCAGGTTCAAGTCCGCCAATCGCGGCAGGTTTATAATGCCGAGCGATTGAAACAATCCAAAAAATCGGCCGATCAGGCGCGGTTATTGCGGGTTATTGAACGCGAACGCCAAGTCATGGCTGAATTGAGAGAGCGCGAGCGCAAACGCAGTGAGGAAATGCGACTGGCCAAAGAAGCCGCCGATCACGCCAACAATGCCAAATCCGCCTTTTTGGCGGTGGTCAGCCATGAAATCCGAACGCCCATGACCGGTATTATGGGGATGGTGCGTTTGCTTCTGGATACCAAGCTGAACCCGAAACAAAATGATTACATCATGGCCATGCAGAAATCAGGCGATACGATGATGGCTTTGCTGAACGATATTCTTGATTTCGAGAAAATCGAAAGCGGCAATATGGAGCTTGAGAATATCGATTTTGATTTACACAAAATGATAAGCGGCGTTGT
>JBKHDZ010000055.1:0-11405 GCA_046541095.1 Alphaproteobacteria bacterium | reverse complement strand
TCTTCTCGGTTATGACGCAGCCAGCCATTTTCATCCAGCTGGTCAATAAGCATCGAGCCGATCATCCGGTCGCGGCCATCATCAAAAGCGAGGAAAAGTTGTTCTTGCAAATGCTCGCGCAGGGTTTTTTCCGATTCAAGGCGGTTTTCAAAAGAGTAATCCGGATCTTCAAACTTGGAGGAGCCGCCCGAGCCTATTGCACTGGTTCCGGCATCAAAATCGCTCGCCGAGGATGAGGATTCATATGTGCTTGCAAATGTTTCATCCATGCTGTCGGTTTCGTGGGATGCGCTGGCATTTTCCTGCGCGTCTGCATTATCGGGGCTGCTATCATCACCCTCGCTCCCCGTATCTTTTTCCAGCAAGGGATTGCGCTCCAGCTCTTCTTCGATGAACTCATTCAACTCCATATTATTGAGTTGCAAGAGTTTGATCGCCTGCTGTAGTTGCGGCGTCATAACAAGGTTTTGGGATTGGCGTAGGTCTAGCGACTGGGTGGGTTTGTTCATCTATTTATTCTAGCACGACTAGCGGTGGAATTTGAGTGGGAAAATGAAGTGGAGAAGGTGAAAAATTATAAGCTAAAGCCTTCGCCCAGATAAACGCGGCGGACATCCTCATGGTTAACAATGTCCTCTGGCGATCCTTCCATGAGCACTTTGCCGTCATGAAGGATATAGGCGCGGTCCACAATGCCAAGGCAATCGCGGACATTATGATCGGTGATAAGTACGCCAATACCACGCGTTTTTAAATGGCTGATCAGATTGCGAATATCGCCGACCGCGATAGGGTCAATCCCAGCCAGCGGTTCATCAAGAAGAATAAAATCGGGACGCGCGGCCAGAGCGCGGGCGATTTCAACGCGGCGGCGTTCTCCGCCGGATAAAGCCATAGAAGGCGTGCGGCGCAAATGCTCCACGCCGAATTCGGCCATCAAATCTTCCAGCATTAATTCCTGATCGTCCTTGTCCAGATCCTGCGCTTCCAAAACGGCGCGGATATTGTCCTCGACATTCAGCCCGCGAAAGATAGAGCTTTCCTGCGGCAGATAGCCAATGCCAAGGCGTGATCTGCGATACATCGGCAAATTGGTGATGTCTTGCCCATCCAGCATCACATAGCCCCCATCGGCCGCAATCAGGCCGGTGACAATATAAAAGCTGGTGGTTTTTCCCGCCCCGTTAGGCCCAAGCAGGGCGACCGCCTCCCCGCGCTGGATGGATAGCGAAACATCGCGCAAAACAGGGCGTTTTTTATAGGATTTGGAAAGATGCACGGCACACAGGCCTTTAGGTACTTCTTTAATCCGCGGGTTTTTGGGAAATTTAATCATCACTCTTACACTTTACTTATGGCTAATCGTACACCCAAGGCTATGAGAAGTCCACCACAAATACGATCAATCCATTGCGCTTTGTCCATGAATTGCCGTCTTATTGGGCGCCTGTTTAACAATATAGAAACAGGAGCAAACCAAACAAGAGCAACGATAGGCGGTACAATGCCCAAAATTGCTGTTTCAGTAAAGTTTTTTCCACTTGCAAATTGCGGGAAGACAGATAAGTAAAAAACTGTTGCTTTCGGGTTTAAAAGATTGGTTAGCAGACCCATTTTAAAAGCCTTGCTTGCAGGAATATCGATACGCGTATCGCCCTCCTCATCTTTAATAATTTTTTTGTCCTTATAACCTTTTGATTGTAATGCTTTTAAGCCGATGAAGACGAGATAAGCTGCGCCGATATATTTCACCAAATCGAATAGGTGAGGGGAGTTTGCAATAAGGGCGGCAATGCCAAATACGCAATAAGCGGCATGGCAGGCGTTACCGAGCGCGATACCCAGGGTTGTAAAGAGGCCGGATTTTTGTGAATGTAGAACGGAATTTCGGATAACAACAATAAAATCTGGCCCGGGTGATGAGGCGGCAATAAGTACAATGAAGAAAAAGCTCGCCCATAATATTATAAAATCCATATGGCAAAAACTCTTTATTCCTCTTTTTCACTTCCCGGATAGAAAACACCTTTCACACGGCCGCGGGAGCCGCCACTTCCGAACATGCGGCTGACCGAGGTGTTTAAATCAACGCTTGCGCGCGCGCCTTCCAGAACATTCGGCCCGCGTTTAATCGTGACATCTCCTGTGATTTCGGCAGTGTTCGCAACGGCTTCATAGATGCCCTGATCGCCGGTCAGGGTTTCTGTGGGCGTTGTTATAATCACGTTGCCATCTGCTTCCAGCCTGTCAAGGACGCGCTCTCCTTGCGCATTTTCTTTCAAATAGGCCGTTATTGTATCAGCCTCAAGCGTATTGGTTTCTCCCTGATCATTCAGGCGGGTGATTTTGGCCGATCCGATAGCCAGCAATTTTCCTTCTTGCACCCAATATTCAAAGCGCTCTTTAGCTGTAACATTCTGGTCAACGCTTTCAAGGCGCAAATTGCCGCCTGTAAGTTCGGCATAGCCTTTTTGTAATTCGTAAAAACCCTGATCACCATAAGCCTTGCTATCGCGAGAGGTGATCACAACGTTTTGATCGGCATCAATGCGTTGAATATTGATATTCTGTTCTCCTTCCTCGGTATAAGCGGCTGTTAGGGTTTGCGCGGCGATAGAAACATCGCCCTGACGCGCTAGCGCGTTCTTTTTGGCAATAAATTTTTGATCGCTTCTGTGCCATTCCAAAGAGCCATCGGCGGTAACCTCCAAGGGCTGGGTATTGTTTTGCGCTTGTACGCTTACAGGAAAAGTACATAAAAACAGAAAAGCCGCGCTTAAAAGAATGGTAGATCTAACCATCGTTTCCTCCTGCATTTCCAAGGGCATTTAAGGAGCCGGCATCGTGCAAAACCAGTTTGGCCGGGCCATTAAAGCTCAAAACGCCGCGCATATTATCGCCGCGCAACCCTTGCGCCTCGATAGTGCTTGCCGGACCATGGCCGTAAACTTGCGTGTCTGATTGCGCCGTACGCGCATTCAAATCAATGTCCAGCTTGTCCATCGTCATTTCGTACCCCTCATCATGAAAAAGACGTACATCTTGTTCCAGAAACAATTTTTTATCATTTTGCCAGTAATGGCCTATTGCGGCCTGAATAGCAATCCAGTTGCCGCTGTTCAGGAGCATATCGCCGACAGGCTCGCTTAATAAGAGCAGGCTTTCATTCTGGCTGTCCTGCACCGCTTTTGAGGCCGTGATCGTATAGGGCTGGTTTTTTTCATCCACGCTTTCAAAACGCGGATTGCTTAGCTCGTTTTTGCGAATGCTTTGCAGGGATTGCTGTTGGTCTTCTTCCAAAACGGCGACGTTGCTGTCTTGCATCGGCCAGGTCATTAGCGCGGCAATAATGGCAATGGCCACCAAAGGCAGAATTAAACGGATACGGCGGACAAATTTGGAATATCGCTCGCTCTGCGCGGCCATCCGGTTTTGACGGCGGCTTAATTCTGCCAGACGTTTTTGCGCTTCGCTCATTTCATTGTCAGGAGCGCTGTTCATCGCTTTACGCCAGCCCTGCGCTTAAGCAATCCTGCAAGCGGATCATGCCTGTCAATTTTCCATCCGCATTAACGACAATAAGACTGGTCAGGTAATGGCCGGGTGTTTTTGTCATGACTTCCAGCGCCTTGGCCGCCAAAGCGTTTTCCTCAATAGATTTGGGATTGGCGGTCATAATGCTACTGACCTCTTTTTCCAGCAGATCAGGAGCCATATGGCGTTTTAAATCGCCATCTGTGATAATACCCTCAAGGTTTCCTGCTGTATCAACAGCCAGCACAGCGCCCAGATTCTTTTCTGTCATCACCAGCAAGGCTTCGCTCATTTTTGTTTCCGGCTTAACCAGCGGCAAATTCTCATAGCGCACCATTAATTCCGATACTTTCATGAGTTTTTGGCCCAGCTTGCCACCGGGATGGAATACCTTGTACTGGTCGGCTGTAAGTTGCATGCGATCCAAAAGAGCCACAGCCAGCGCATCACCGAGCGCAATCATCATGGTTGTGGATGTTGTGGGGGCCAGACCGTTCGGGCACACCTCCCCCATGGCGGGCAAAAGCAAGGTAATATCGGCATGGGTGGCGAGCGTGCTTTGTGCTTTGCTCGTGATCGCGATCAAAGGAATGTTATAGCGGCGCGTATAATGGATCAGATCGGATAGCTCGCTATTCTCGCCCGAATTGGATAGCATCAAAACCACATCCTGCGGGGTAATCATCCCCATATCGCCGTGGCTGGCCTCGCCCGGATGCACAAAGAAAGACGGCGTCCCAGTGGAGGCCAAAGTGGCGGCAATTTTGCGGGCGACATGGCCGCTTTTACCGATACCGGCCACAATCAGGCGGCCTTTTTCATCTTTCATGGCCGTAATTTTATCAATGGCGGCGGAAAATTGTCCATCAATGCTTCTGGCCAGTTCTTGCAGGGCTTTGGCTTCCTCGCTCAAAACATGGACGGCGTTTGCAATATCTTTGTTTGTATTATCGCTCATGGCTTCTAGATATTTTGCTTTAATGCTCCAGAATATCGGCGCCGTTCCAGCCCAGAATATCCAGCTCTGCCCGCGTGGGTAGAAAATCGAAAACGCGGCGCGCCAGATCTGTGCGTCCTTCGCGCTTAAGCGTGGCATCCAGAACGTCTTTCAATTTATGCAAATGATACACATCATTGGCTGCATAGTTAAGCTGTTCCTCGCTTAAATCATCCGCGCCCCAATCCGATGATTGTTGCTGTTTGGAAATCTCCACGCCGATCAATTCGCGGCAGATATCGCGCAAACCATGGCGGTCTGTGTAGGTGCGGATTAATTTGGACGCTGTACGCGTACAATAAACGGGCTGGCAGGATACACCCAGATAATAATGCATCACGGCAATATCAAAGCGGGCAAAATGCATGATTTTTACAACCGAAGTATCAGCCAAAAGTTTTTTCAAATTTGGGCAATCATAGGTGTCACGATCAAATTGAACCAGATGGGCAACACCATCGCCGGAGGAGAGCTGTGCCAGACATAATTTATCGCGGCGGGGTTTTAAACCCATTGTTTCGGTATCAATGGCAACGCTTTTGCCAAGGTCGAGGTCGCCGGGTAAATCGCCTTTATAGAGTTTTATCGTCATAGAATTATAAGCATTTTTTAAAGGTATTTTTGTGGTGCCCAGGAAAGGATTTGAACCTTCACTCCCTTGCGAGAACTACGACCTGAACGTAGCGCGTCTACCAATTCCGCCACCTGGGCTTAGGGCCAGAACCCCAATATAGCTTTTTTTGTTATAGGATGGAGTGGATATTGTCAAATAATAGTTATTATTCATAAGCGCTTAAAATTATTTTCTCTTTTCTTTTTGGTAATTTTAACCGATCATAAAGGAACAAAATTTATAGTAGTAATTTTAGACCTTATTCTTAAATTTGCAGGATAGATATGAAAGTTTTAGCTATTGACCGCGATGAAATGACTCTCCAGATGATAAAAAAGCGATTGGAGGAAAAAGGTCATCGGGTTGTCGAGGAGGCGGTTAAAAACAATGCGATCGATCGTCTGGCCAATGAAACCTATGATATGATCATGCTGGATCCTTCTCCGTTGACCAGCCCGCGCCCTATTATCTTGAATATTCGGCGCTCGGTAGGAAATTATCCGTATATCTTTTTGCTTTCAGAAACCGCAACGCAGGAAGAGGCGGTCAAGGCCGGAACCAATGATATTTTAAACAAGCCTTTGGATATGGCTTTGTTTGATGAAAAGATTGATAATGCCTTGTTCTTTTCCGAACTTGTTGCCCGTATTGGCGACGATTCCGAAGATTTTCCGAGTGCTGGCGGTGTTATTGCCAAATCGGCCTTTAACCAGTTGTTTTTATCGGCCATTGACCGTGCGGACCGGTATGGCGAAAAAACCTATGTGCTGTTTATTTCCTTGAGCAATTACAAGGAAATTTTTGAAATGGATGGTCCTTATGCCGCGGAATATTGCGTGGCCAAACTCTCGCAATATCTGGTGCGTTTGCGCCGTCAAAGCGATATTATTGGCCAGACAGCCAAATACGAATATGCCTTGTTATTGCAAAGACCGCTCTATGAAACGGAGCCTGTGGAAGCCGCCAACCGTTTTGCCGATGCCATAGGCAATTATCAAGGCTTGCAGGGCTCGGGTGCGTCTAACCCCGAAGTCACGGTTACATTGATTGAAATACCGGTTGGCAAAAAAGTGGTCGAGCACGTCATCACGCCGGCTTCCTCTGAGTCGCAACCAGAGGCTGAAACGGTCTGAATTCCGTAGATTTCTGCGATTAATTGTTGTTATAGAGCCATTTTACACTTATGATTGTAAGTGAATGCTTTTTTGCATTTCTTCTTTACCCATTTCGGGATTTTAATGTTGCATTACAAGGGAATATTAACAGGCACGCTTTGCGCGGTTCTTATGCTTTTATCGTGGGATGAAAGCAGAGCCAATGGTTCGCCTGCGCAAAGCGGTTCGGGGACAATCGAATTTTTAACCCCTGCTGATCTTGAAAATATGGTTAATACCCGCCCTGCGGCCAGCAAAGCCAAGACCGTTGTCGAGGAGAAAAGTAAATTAAATGTTCCGCTGGACCCTGTTCTGGACGTCGCGCCAACAGCAGAGACTTCCGTCCCAGTAACCCAGACGCCAAGAATTGCACGGTATCAGCTTGGCAAGGGAGATAAAATCAAAGTCACGGTGTTTGGTGAGAATGATTTGTCCGGTACATTTCTGATTAATGAAGAGGGCTATGTATCTCTTCCGTTAATTGGGGAATTTGCCGTGAGCGGCCTTACGGTTCAGGATGTAAAAGGAATTATAGATGATAAATTATCCGATGGATATCTTGTTGATCCCAGTATAGCTATTGAAGTAGCCGAATTCAGGCCTATTTATGTAATGGGGGAAGTCAGCAGCCCCGGGGAATATGATTTCCGCACCGATATGACCGTCCGAAATGCCGTGGCAATGGCGGGCGGATTTACCTACCGCGCAAAACAAGACAATGTTAAAATTCTGCGTGAAACATCAAAAAATGTAATTTTCGAAATTCAAGGTGTCGGCCCGGATGTGCGCATTGCTCCGGGTGATACAATAATGATTAAGGAGCGCTTTTTTTAAGCAGGGTAGGTCATGAGTTCATATAACGAACATATAACCCATAGCGAAAAGCCGCGCATCTATCATGCTCCGCAAGGTTCTAAAGATGCGGATGACGATGATATGCTGATTGATATTCGCGCCATTTTGCTGATGTTCTGGCGGCGCAAATATGTAATTTTTTCTATCGTTCTGATCGGTATGTCGCTCAGCTTTATGGTTTTGAGCGTGATTGATAAAAAATACACGGCCCGTTCCGTGGTGCTTGTAGAAGGCTCGATGGGGCAGCAGCGTATTCCTGAAGAGCTGAATTTATTCATGAACAATGTTTTTCAGGTTAATTCCAGTGTTGTTTTGAATGAGTTGGAAATTATCCGCTCGCGCAATATGGCCAGAAAAGTGATTGATCGGCTGGAATTGCTGACCGACCCCGAGTTTAATCCCAGCTATCGTCAATCACTGGAAAAATATGCGCCGGAGCTCTTAAACAGTAAACAATCTTTCAAGAGTTTTAATATCTATCAAAGCGAGATGGATAATATTCCGCCTGAATTGGTGGATTATCAGTTGAATACTACAATCACAAACTTTCTGAACAACCTTGATCTTCGCACTATTTCCGGTTCTTTTGCCATCCAGATCCAATATACATCCAAAGACCCGGCTAAAGCGGCCTTAATCGCCAATACTGTGGCCGATGTTTATATTGATGAACGTCTGCAACAAAAATTCGAGGCAGGGCGCAAGATTACAGATTGGCTCGACCAACGATTAAAAGAATTAAGGGAGCAGGTGCGGGAGGCAGAATATGCTGTTGCACGTTATCAAGCAGAAAACAACTTAACCCAGGGCATACGCAATGTTTTAAGTGCCGAGCAGGTTTCACAGATCAATTCCCAGTTGATTAATGCCAAAGCGCAAAAGGTTGAAGTTGAAGCCCGGTTAGAACAAATTGAAACCATTATGCGCGGTAATGGCAGTCTGGAAACCTCCAGCGATATTGTGCAGGTCCCTTTTATTCGCGATCTAAGATCCACAGAATCAGCCCTGCTGACCGAATATAAAGAGCTCTCCAAGCGGTACGGCGAGCGTCACCCGCGTATGGTTGCCCTGACAGCAGAGCTGGAAAATGTACAAGAAAAAATTCAGGATGAAATGCGAAAAGTTGTGCTCAGTATGGAAAACGAAGTTGCCGTCGCGAAGACGCGCGTCGAAGTTCTGGAAGAAGGCCTTGCCGAATTAAAAGACGTACGCAACGTTGATAATGAAAAAATGATCCGCTTGAATGAGTTGATGCGCGAGGCGGAATCAAATCGCCTGATCATGGAAAATTTCATGCAGACCTATAAACGCTCGGATGAGCAAGAAGAATTGCAGGAGCCTGGGGCGCGCGTGTTGTCATTTGCAGTTGTGCCGACCAAACCGTCTTATCCAGATCACCTGCTTATTCTAAGTTTATCTTTGGCCTTGTCTTTGTTTTTGGGACTCTTGCTCTCATTGCTTTTGGAAAAGCTGGATAATAAATTCCGCAGCGCCAGCCAGCTTGAAAAATATTGCGGCTATCCCTGCTTTGCGCTCATTCCCGCTGTAAAGAATATGACCCAGCCACAACTGGCCCAGCTTGTGTTGGATAAACCATCTTCCACTTTGGCCGAGGCCGTGCGCACCTTGCGCACTGTTTTATATCTGCGCGGCAAGAAAGACGGGGAAAAGCCAAAAGTGCTGACCATGACATCCTCTTTCCCGGGCGAAGGTAAAACAACGCTTTCCGTATGGCTTGCGCGTCTGGCCGCGAAATCGGGTGATAAAGTAATTTTGATTGATGGTGATTTACGCCGCCCGAATGTGCATAAAACCTTGCAAAAAAACAATGATTTGAGCCTGATTGATTATTTAACGGACAAGGCCGATTTGAAGGATGTGATTAAAACCGATGATGACTCGGGCTTGCACACCATTTTTGCAAAATCCGTTCCCAATAGCGCTCTTGATCTGATCAGTTCGGATAAAATGCGCACTTTAATCGAAGCCTTAAAACAGGAATATGATTTTATTATCATTGATTCTCCTGCCTGTCTGGCCGTCTTGGATGCACGTATATTGGCAACTTATTCCGATCAAACTCTCTACGCCGTGGCTTGGGATCGCACGCCGCGTGAGGTTGTGGCCGGCGGGGTTAAACAATTCAGCGATATCGGCTATGATTCTCTGGCCTTTACCTTGACGAATGTCGATGTAAAGCGCCATGTGCGCTATGGCTACGGCGATACTGTTTATTACTACGGTAATTATCAGGAAAGCTGAAAAATAGGACCTTGCATGGATAAAATATAAGCGCCATAACAGATGTTATGAAGCAAATACGCGTAGCGCTCTTATTTACTGCGGCATTATTATTGCTGGTCTCTTCTATTGCTTTGATTTTCATTGATACACCGCGCGATAAATCTTTATATTATCAAAGCCGCAGCGCGGAAATTTTGCAAGACCTCAGCAATTCGGATTTGGTTAATCCCGCCCTTTTGCAAGAGGGGGAGGAACAACAACAAATCCTCCAAATGCGCAAAAATTTACTACATGCGTTGATGTACGAGCCTTATAATCCTTTATTATGGGCGCGCTTTACGCATATCCAGAAAATACTCGATGGTCCATCTTCCAAACAAAGCGAAGCATATCGGGATGCCTACCGAATTTCGCAAATGCTGGGGGCACAAAAGCGGATATTGAACCATGACGAACAATAAGTTTTTTACCAGCGCCATGGTTTTTTATTGTTTTTTGCTGCTTCTGACATGGGCAAGTGCCCTATTGATGGATCCTTTCGCTATCAGATATATGGCTTTGCTAACCCTCTTCTGGTCCGTTTTGGCATTGCTCGTTATTCTCTGGATGATCGAGAGGCGGTATTATTACAAAAGAAAAATCGAGAATGCTGCGCCTGTTAATTTATCCAGAAAACTGCTTTCATCCATGGAAAGCCGGCGCGAATATGATGAGGGGATGAAAGCCTCGCGCGCATTCCATCCGCTCAATCTTTATATTCTCATTGCCGGAGCCTTATATTTTGGCTCGCAATATTGGTTGTCTTATCATGCGCCGCCTGCCGGGGCGTTATATAGCCTGCATATCAGGCTGGATGATTTTTTTGCTGCTGAAAAGATGGATTATCGCTCCAATATTGTTTTCAAGCACTATGTTGAGGCCGCGCATCACATGACAACGCTTCTATGTTTGTTTTTTATATATTGGCTGGCGCAAGCCTTAGCATATGGCCGCAATATGGGCCTTATTCTATTCTGGCCTACCTTGGCTATGTTCGCTATCACGCTGGTATATTTATGTTCGGCTTTGGATTTGGCGTTATTGCCCGTCCTTCCCGATGATTTTTTCACAGGGCTTCAATGGGGTAATATTTCTGTTTTGCAATCGCTTGGCGTTGTTCCGGCAGAAAGGCAATCCTTTTTTCAACTCAGGCTACTGGCCGTTGGCGGCACGGTGGCTGTTCTATTTTATCTGCCGCCATTACTGGCCTCGGCGGCCTTGATACAAAATCTTTTTTCCAAATCTATTGAATGGCCGCTCCCGGCAATAGCGCTTGGTGTGCTTGCCAGCTTGCTTTTTTGTGATCTGTTCATGGCCGCAGATTCCCGTCAAATTGCCCTATGGGCAGCAGGTTGGGGCCTCATAGGCGTTGCAAGTATAAAAGAGCGCTCTGATCGACGCCGCATATACCGTTTGCATCAATAAGGTGTGCAGGAATAAATTCCTTTACAACGTAAAGATTATGCGATAGGATGATAGGCATTCAACACCACATTTATATCTTTAACCCGCCGCATAAAATCCTTATGCGGCTTTTTTATTGAAAGGAACTATCACCATGACTGCACAACCTATTGATGCAAATAACAACTCTATTTCGGCGCTGCGATTGAAAAGCGGCGGCGCGCATAGCATTACTGCAGGCGCTAGCTCAGCGCGTAATACAGCCGCCTTTGATGCGCAAACAAAAGTGATCAGCGTGTATGCAAGCGTCCCTGTTTATCTGAAAATGGGCCATAGCGATGTTACAGCCGCCAGTACCGATCATTATTTCCCGGCCGGCGTATATTACGATTTTGCCATAGAGGGGAATGCTGGCGTGCATCATACCCATCTGGCGGTATTGCGCGCCGGCGCAGATGACGGCACTGTCTATATCTCTGAAAAGGAGTAGGAATGCGTAGCGCGCTTGCCCGCCTGAGCATAAACAAGCGTAGCGCGCCCTGCGCGTAAAAAATTCAAGCCGCAC
>JBKHDZ010000054.1:0-11467 GCA_046541095.1 Alphaproteobacteria bacterium | reverse complement strand
CGGCCAGCAAAACATCTTCAAAATTTTTCGGCGTTGTGCCTTCGACTTTGGATTTCGAAGTCCCGTGCCCGCGCGTTGAGATATATCGTGTCATAGAAAGGATTTTTACGTGAGTATAAGGCCTTATTCAAGAGACTTATCTTTGTTTAATCAAATTTTAACACAAAGTATTTAATATGATTTGGACGATATTGAATTGAAAGGATTTTATTATGGGTGGTGTTATTAACTTAAAAGATGTAAACGGGCCGGTTGTTGATGATGTGAGCGGCGATAACAAAACATTGGATATGGCAGAGCAGCCTGAAATTGTTCATGCTGCGTTGACCGCTCTGGAATCCATGGATATTCCGAATGGTCAAATATCGGCATATGAATATGAGGGTACAATTCATTTGAATAATTTAATGAAAGCCTACGAAGACGGTAGCGGATCAGTTGAGTTGGTTGATGGTAGTGTCATCGAGAATTCACAGATGCATATGATAGGACTTCAGGTAGAAATTGATGAACTGGAAAATGGCAATTACGGAATTGATGTGCGTGCCGATCATATGGGCAGTTATGAACAGGGTGAAATCGACGCCAGAACGACTTTAATGAATTATGAAGTAACACCAGAAGGTGAATTTTTAGATAGATCAGGTCATGCGGTTGCGCATGATGATGCCGCCAATCAATGGACGATAGAGGCAGCGCAGGCTTTTGAATATAAACTGGCTACAATTCTAGGAGAAAATTCATTAGAAAGCCTTGTAGATAAACGTCCGGAAACTGCTGTGACGGATGTCGGAGAGCCTCCGATTGATGCAACTCTGAATAGTTTACAGGAACTGTCCCAAAAACTTGGTTCTGATAATCAGCCAGCCGTGCCACAACAGAGCTTTGATGCGTTTGGCCCGCAGTAATTAATGCAAATAGCGCCTGCGTAAATGTTTTTCCAGATAATCGGCGCGGAGCGGCTTGCCGGTCGCTTCCACCAGCATATCGGGCATGGATAGCAATCGCCCTTTGGAATAGATATTGCGCGCCAGCCAGGCTGTAATTTCTTCAAATTCACCATCGGCAATTTTCTCATCAATCGCGCCAATCTCCTTGCGCAGGGTTTCATAAATCTGCGCGGCCATCATATGCCCGATGGCATAAGAGGGGAAATAGCCGAATTTTCCGACAAACCAGTGCACATCCTGCAAGCAGCCTTCGATATGGCTGGATGGTGTCACGCCGAAATGCTCATGCATCCCTTCCACCCACGCTTCGGGCAGTTTATTGATATCCAGATTGCCATCAATCAAATCTCGCTCTAAGCGGAAGCGCAGGAGCACATGATAAAAATAGGAAACTTCATCGGCTTTTTTGCGGTCAATACCGGGTGTAACCCGCGTTTTCATGCGGAAGAGATTTTCCGGTGACAAGGCGGGGGAATGGATGCCATGAAAAAGCCCTTCCAGCCGGGGCGAAATAAATTCGAAAAATTCCTGCTTGCGGCCGATAATCATCTCGATTAACAGAGCTTGGGATTCATGCACGGCTGCGCCCATATCCATGGCGACTGGCTGATAACGCCATGTTTTACGGGGAAGTCCTTGAATATAAAGGCCATGCCCACCTTCATGCAGGGCCGATTTCATGGAGTCCAGAAAATTGGATTCATCAACGTTATAAATAACGAGCCGTGTATCATCGACCGTTCCGCCCTCGACAGGGTTGTGACCTGTTTCATATAACCCGCCGCGCTCGAAATCAAAGCCCAGAACTTCCAGCAAAGAGCGGTTGAGCCACATCTGCGCTTCGGCTTCGAATTCGGTATCCTTATCAAAGGGAATAACGGGCGCATCATTTTTCTGTTTGGCCAGAATTTCGGGCATCAGGGTTTTTAAAGTCTGCTCGTGATCATCGAAGAGATTTTCGACATCAAAGACTTTCATATGCGGCATGAATTCCTGCATTAACATTTCATAGCGGCTATCGGTTCCGGTCGCCTCGCATCTGGAATCGGCAATGCGGCGATGCAGATCAATTTGTTCTTGCAGAAATGTCCGAGCCTGTTCCCAATCGCCGGATTTTAAAATCGCGCGGTGGCGGCGCCGTCCCTCATAAGACAGGCGCGCTTTTTTCTCCATCAATTTGGGATCGACATGGCAATACATCAAATACAGCTCGCGCATTTCGCGCAAATTTGCATTGTCCCATTCATCCCAATCATCGGGCGATTTATATTGATGCTCTTGCGCGTTTTCCAGCAAACGGTGGACGCCGTCATCGGTCAAATCCTCATGCAGGCGGCGGTATAAAAAGGCAATTTGGCCAAGGCGGCTTTTATAGGCCCCTTCGGGCATAGCCGTCAAAAAATCACGCCCCAACACTTCTATAATGGCATTCATGCGGCCAATATCGCGGTATAACCCTTTCAGGCGCGTATAATCTGCGCAGGCATGGCTTTGGTCCTGTTTGGGTAACGGCTCGGCTTCAAAATCCGCCGATGATTTCGGCAACGCTTGCGGCGGTAAATTTTTGGAAAACCCCAAATGGTTTAAGAATGCATTGAAAAAGCCCATAGCTAAGAGAATACGCTTATTTACGCCAATTTTGAACTGGAATTATAGGGCTTATCCGCACATATTCGAAAATTATGGACAAATTATGAATTTTTTCCTATAATAGTAAGGCTACATTGCACAGGTTTGTCTATATCTATCATCGCGGGCGATTTGTTCGCTGTATCTGCTTCGTCATTACGAGGAGCGTAAGCGACGTGGTAATCCATAAAAGCCAAAGATAAACACCGATAAACACGAATTGGCGCATTTACTCAAAAATCTGCGTATATCGGACCCGTTTACAGTTTTTAGCGGGTCTGCCGAGCGGACCTGTTCATAGCGAGCGGGTCCGTTTATCGGGTCTGTTGAGCGGGTTTGCAAACCATAAGCCCTTGAAAATAAAGGATTTCGTTCTTTGAAATTGGAAGAATTACAAACAGCCCCGCTTAACGGGTCTGTTGGGTCACCAGATTGACAAAATAGCGGTGCATGGGTGAGGGGAAATCAAAGGTCAGCTCGGGATGAAAGGTGCTGGCGATATAGCGCGTCTGCTCGCCTGTGCCCTGCACCCAGACGGGGGTATCTTGATGGCTGGCTTTGATCTCTACCGTATCGGCGGTTTTGGAGATAACGGGCGCGCGGATGAAAGATACATCATATCCGTCAATATTGACCAGATGGCTTTCTAGCTGTGTACCATAGCCGTTGCGCAAGACTTCGATCGGCAACAGGCCAAAGGATTTCTGTGTTTTTTCCTGCTTGATGGTTTCGGTATTTGCGCTTGATCTGCGGGAGGAAAGATTGTCATTCACGATGGCTTTTTCGGCCATCAGGATTGTCCCGGCGCAAATGCCCCAGACGGGTTTTACTTTGAATTGTCCGGCCAGTGGCTCCCAGAGATCAAAAACCTTGATCAGGCGCAGCATGGTGGTACTTTCGCCGCCGGGCAGGATAAAGGCATCGACTTGTGCAAAATCAGCGGCGGTTTTCACAGGTGTAAAATCCGCTCCCGCCGCTTCGATATGGGGGCGGTGGCGATCAACGCATCCTTGTAGAGCCAGGCAACCGATAAGAGGTTTGGTCATTACCAACCGCGGTTGGCCATCTTCATGGGCTCATCCAGCTCGGAGATTTCCGTGCCGCGCATAGCCACGCCTTCCAGTTCTTTGGAGGCTTGCAAGACCATGGCCGGATCGTTGAAATACGCTGTGGCTTTAACAATCGCTTTGGCGTATTTCTCGGGGTTTTCGCTTTTGAAAATACCGGAGCCGACAAAAACGCTTTCTGCTCCAAGCTGCATACACAGCGCCGCATCGGCAGGAGTTGCAATGCCGCCGGCGGCGAAATTGGGAACGGGTAATTTGCCCTCGGCCTTGACCATTTTCAAAAGCTCGTAAGGCGCGCCCATATCCTTGGCAAAGGTCATAAGCTGCTGGTCATCGGCATGGACGACTTTGCGGATTTGGTCGTGAATGGTGCGTAAATGATAGACGGCCTCGACAATATTGCCGGTACCGGGTTCGCCCTTGGAGCGGATCAGAGCCGCGCCTTCACCAATACGGCGCAAGGCTTCGCCCAGATCTTTGGCACCGCAAACAAAAGGCACTTTAAAATCATGCTTGTCGATGTGATAGTGATTGTCGGCCGGAGTTAAAACTTCGGATTCATCAATGTAATCAACGCCGATTTGCTGCAGAATTTGCGCTTCGGCAAAATGGCCGATGCGGCATTTGGCCATAACGGGGATGGAGGAAACCTTCATAATTTCTTCAATCAGCTCGGGCGGGCTCATGCGCGCCACGCCGCCGGCCTTGCGAATATCGGAAGGAACACGCTCTAGCGCCATAACGGCAACAGCGCCCGCTTCCTCGGCCACTTTGGCTTGTTCGGCCGTGACGACATCCATAATCACGCCGCCTTTCAGCATTTCGGCCAAACCTGTTTTAATATTGATAACCTTGCTTGAATCACTCATTACTCTGTACTTTCTCTCAAACACTTGGATTGAACGCTTATAGATATACATATATATTAACCGAATACAATATTAAGAGCGCTTTTTCGCGAAATTTTCATCGATGACCCGTTATTTTGAAAAAATTCTCAGACATCCCGGTTTTATTGCCGTGGAATTTTTTGCCCTGTGTATCCTGACGCCGGGATATATTATCTATACCAAATCGGCACCTTTTATGTTTGCGTTTTTATGGGGCGCGGCCTTGTACGGCTATTTGATTTTGCGCGTGGTTTACCACGATCATTTGCGCGATATGTGGAAATTTGGCGAAGTCAACTGGGCCAATATGAAACCGATTTTGCTGCGCTGGGCTGCGGCGTGTATCGGGATGACGCTCTTTATCTATTTTTATGATCCAGAGCGCATGTTTGCCATGTTCGGACGGCGCGTGGAGGAAGATCCGCTCATGGCTTTTGTGGCTATTCCCGCTCTAATGCTTGCATATACGCTTGTATCCGCCCTGCCGCAGGAATTTATTTTCTGCTCGTTCTTTTTTGAGCGCTATAAAACGTTTTTCGGGGCCAGCACGAAAATGGTGATAGCAAGCGCGGTGATCTTTGCTTATGCGCATATTTTGTACATTAATCCGGTCGCGCCGACCTTAAGCCTTATCGCCGGGCTGATCTTTGCCCTGACTTATTTGAAAACCAAATCGCTGGCCCTCGTCACTCTGGAACATGGCTTATACGGCAGCTATTTATTCATCGTCGGGCTGGGCTGGTATTTCTATGGCGGCAGTGTCGTTGCGCAAGGTTAGGCTTGGCGCGGTTTGCGCCACGAGAATAAAACTTTCTTATTGATCTATTTACAGAATTTCCTTGATTTCATGGTTATTATTTGTTGTATTGCATTTTCAATAACAATAACGCAGGGGTATTTTTATGGCGCAAGCTCCCGATTTCATTCGTGATCAGGTTTCTTCCATTCTTGACGGCGGCAATAATTATTATGATGTAAAAGCGTATGAATATTTGCTGAATTTCATGCGCAATACAGATCGCAATGCGCCGGCGGCTTATAATTTTTGCTATGGTCTGGAAATGTATGCCGATATTGAAGGTTTTCCTGTTAATCCAGAAATCAAGAAAAAGAAGAAAAACGAAGAAGGCGAGAAGCAACGCCGCTATGAACATCAAAAGAAGCCCCAGCGCGGAAAAGTAAAAGAATCCGACTGGACATTCCTGCAACATTATTTTGAAGAAAAAATTGCGGAAATCGGCAATGAAGATATTCACCCCCCGATTGTTGTGGAAAATTTTTTAAAGCTGGCCGATTATTTGGGGTTTTCAGATGTCGATAAGACGGCCCTGGAATATCTGATCGTTCATGGGTGCCATGATTATCTGGATAATGTGGCGTCTGCTTTGTGTAACAAGGATGAATCCGTAGGCCCCGTCATTGCCCGCATGTGTAATGATGAAGCGCATCATAAGCAATTCTCCCGCTTTATTTCACCCAACGGAAAACTGATCCAGTACGGCTTGATGGAACGCCCGCATATGGAATACTTCCCCGAATTAAGCGATGAAGTCGGGGAAACTCTGGCCCAGCCTAATCTGGAGAAGAAAGATATTGTCGAGGCGTTTGTCGGGGTGCCGACCGAAACAGAGCTGGATCTGGAAGATTTTGAATATATGGGCCAAGAAGATATCGGCCTTATATGTGATCTGGTGAAAAATGCGTTGGCCGAGAATATCAAGGGCGTCAATATTCTGGTCTATGGCCCGGCGGGCGGCGGTAAAACCGAGCTTAGCCGCGCTATTAGTAAAGCGCTTGATATTTCGATGTATGCCATCGGGGAAGAGGACAATAAATCGCAAGCCACGGAAAGCGTTAATTATGATGAATATAGCAATGTTACAAGCGTGGAAAGAAAGGGCGGCGCGCCTCAAACAACAGGGCAGAAGCGTCTGGCCGATCTTTTGCGCGCACAAAGTCTTTTAAAGGGCGGCACAAGCGCATTTTTGCTGTTTGATGAAATTGAAGATTTGCTTTTGAAAGGCACGGACAGCGAAAAAGCGGCCGATACGGAAAGCAAGATTGCGATTAATCGTTTGCTGGAAAATAACCCTGTACCTGTTATCTGGAATGGGAATGACCCCGAAAAATTCCATCAGGCCGTGCGGGATCGTTTTACATTTTCACTGTATGTCGATCACCCCCCTATGGCCGTGCGCAAGAAAATCTGGGAAAAACAGATAAATCTGCAAGGCGTGGATTTACCGGAAAGCGATGTGGATTATCTGGCGCGCGAATATGATGCAAGCCCGCGTAAAATTACCCTGGCCCTTAAAGCGGCCAAAGTTTCGGGTCGCGGTAGAGCGGCCATTGAAATGGCGCTCCCGGCTTCTGCGAAAATTACGCATGGCAGCTCGCTGGCGATTAAGGATTACTCCAGCACTTCGCGTTTTTATAATCCGGCCCTAAGTACGATAAAAAATGCAAAAGGCGAAGATTTTTCAACGCCTGCCCTTATTCAACAAGGCAATGAGGGCAAACCTTTTGCATTGCTGGCCTCAGGCGCACTTGGTACGGGGCTTCGCTCTTTGACAAGGCATATTGCCGAGGGGCTGAATATGAATATTGACGAGCATAGCATGGACGCTTTGATGCAATCGGATATGATGTCGAGCGCGGAAACCAAGATTGCTTCGGCTTTTAATGCCGCCGCTGATCGCCGCCGTTTTCTGGCCATCCATGATGTGCATCTTCTGGCGGGTTCGCCTGCGGATGTGAATAGTTGGGATGTTGGATTGACAGGGCTTCTCACTGATCTGGCCCGTCACCATGACAAACCTTTTGCCCTGACCAGTACAGAAGCAGGCGTAGAATTCCCCGATTATTTGGCGGAGGTTTTTTCCGACCGCGTGACGCTGAATCCTTTAACCAAAGAAGGGCGTCATGAGGCTTTTGAAACCTTTTTCGGTCAAAAAGCCCCCGGTCGTATTGATCAGTTGGACGGCCTGGTGATTTCGGATTTTGCCAATGTGCGTCATAATTTGAAAAAGCGCGATACCAGCCAGATATACGGCCTTGATGTCTTGCACATGCTGGCAAAGCAAATCGATATCCGCACGAAAAAGCAGGAAACAAGAATGGGCTTTCGTAAACCTGAAAAAAGCAGGAATTTTGGCCTCCCACCTTTGCCTGAAGGCCCATGCATGGTTATGTATCCCGCAATCGGCGATACGATGCCAACATAATTTAAAGCGGATGTCCTTGCCCTTTTAAAAAAATGAATTTCACTTTATTTTCCTGTGCCTTTGGTTTATCAAGGCAAGGATAAACAAACACGTTTAAAACCAATAAAGATTTCACGATTACGCTTATGAGTCATTCACCTATTCTTGTTACGGGCGCGGCCGGCTTTATCGGCTTTCATACCTCCTTGAAACTTTTAAAGGCGGGCAAGAGCGTTGTCGGGATTGATAACCTCAATGATTATTATGATGTGAGCTTGAAACAGGCGCGCATTGCCGAGCTGGAAAAATTCGAGGATTTCACCTTCGTTAAATTGCATATTGAAGACAAGGCGGCGATGGAAAATCTTTGGGCAACGCAGGGGCCTTTCAAACGTGTTGTTCATCTGGCCGCGCAGGCAGGCGTGCGTTACTCGCTGGAAAATCCGTATGCCTATATTTCCAGTAATTGTATGGGGCATTTAACGGTTCTGGAAATGTGCCGTCATACAAAAGATTTTGAACATCTGGTTTATGCCAGCTCGTCTTCTGTTTACGGTGGCAATGAAAAATTACCCTACGCCGTGAGCGATCCGGTGGATCATCCTATCTCTTTATATGCGGCGACCAAACGCGCCGATGAATTGATGAGCCATTCTTATGCGCATCTTTATAATATGCCGCAAACGGGAATGCGGTTTTTTACGGTGTATGGCCCTTGGGGGCGTCCTGATATGGCTTTGTTTATTTTTACCAAGGCGATATGCGAAGGCCGTAAAGTACCTGTGTTTAACAATGGCGAGATGAAGCGTGATTTTACTTACGTGGATGATATTATCGCCGGCGTACTGGCCGCGCTGGATAATCCGCCCAAGCGCGAAGGCAAGAAAGCTCCGGCGCGGGTTTTGAATATCGGCAATACGCGCAGCGAAAATCTGATGGATTATTTGCGCGTTATCGAAGAAGAACTCGGTGTGAAAGCCGATATCGAATTCCTGCCGATGCAGGCGGGCGATATTGCCGAAACTTTTGCCGATATCGAAGAAACCACGAAGCTAACGGGGTTCAGGCCAACAACCACAATACGTGAAGGCGTGCCGAAATTCGTGCAATGGTATAAAGAGTATTATCAAATTCGTTAAGTGTTATTGTGCAATTTGTTTTTTTAGGAAAGAGCTATGCCATATAATTTGAAAGACATGAAAATTGCGGTGATCGGGCTGGGCTATGTCGGTATGCCGCTGGCTGTGGCTCTGGCGAAATATAACGAGGTAAGCGGGTATGATGTCAATACGCGCCGCGTTGAGGAATTGAATGCAGGCTGGGATAGTAACCGCGAAATCCGTCAGGCTGTTTTAAAGACAACCTTTTGCAAATTCACCAGCGCGATAGAAGATATTAAAGATTTTGATATCTATATCATCACCGTTCCGACACCGATTGATCAGGACAACAATCCGGATTTGAGCGTTGTCGAAAAAGCCAGTGAAACGCTGGGCGGCGTCATTAAAAAAGGCAGCATTATTGTTTATGAAAGTACTGTTTATCCCGGTGTTACCGAGGATATTTGCGGCCCGATTTTGGAAAAGACAAGCGGCCTGACATGCGGGCGCGATTTCTTTTTGGGCTATTCACCAGAGCGCATCAATCCCGGCGATGAAGTGCATACGGTTGAAAATATTACAAAAGTCGTGGCCGGTCAGAATGAGGATGTGGCCGAGTTGCTTGTCGAAATGTACGGGCAGATGAACAATAATAATATTTTCAAGGCCAAGGATATCAAAACGGCCGAAGCCTCTAAAGCTATTGAAAATGCCCAGCGCGATATCAATATCGCCTTTATGAACGAGATTACCATGCTCCTAAACAAGCATGGTTTGTCGGTTTATGATGTTCTGGATGCCGCCAGAACGAAATGGAATTTCCTGCCGTTTTCTCCTGGCCTGGTGGGCGGACATTGTATTGGTGTTGATCCGTATTATCTGGCCAAAAGTGCAATGGATGTCGGCCATACGCCTGAAGTAATTTTATCGGGACGAAAGATTAATGATTCTATGGGGCAATATCTGGCCGAACGCCTTGATCAGTGTGTCAAGGAATGCGGAGATATGGATACAGCTTCCAAAAATATCCTGATCCTTGGTTTTACGTTTAAGGAAAACATCAATGATATTCGCAATACCAAGGTTGTTGATATCGTGAAAACTTTGCAGCAAAAAGGGTATCAGGTTGATATCCATGACCCGCATGCCAGCGCGCAAGAAGTTGAAAAAGAATATGGACTTCAGGTTCTCACCAAAATGCCGCAAGGCAAGCAATATGATTGTCTGGCTTTAAGCGTGCCGCATAAAGCCTACATACAGATGAATGTGCTGGATCTTTCTGCGCTTTTAAAATCCGATCAAAATACAAAGCCGTTTATTTATGATATAAAAGGAATCTGGAAGCATATAGATTTTGAACAATATGGCCTCCGCTACGAAACATTATAAACCTCAGCAAGGCTCTTCGATGTTGCCGAAGAAAAACAAGCCGGATTTGTATCCTGCCAGCCAGCCCAGAAAAAAGGTGTTGTTTGTTTTGCCGCGTTTGTACCCCGGAGGGGCCGAGCGTGTTTTGATTACGTTGATGAATAATCTGGACCGTGCGCTGTATGATATCGAATTTGTGAGCCTTAGCGGTGAAGGCACCATCAAACACTGGATTGATAATGATATTCCCATTTGCGCGCTTCATAAAAAGCGCGTGTCTTCCAGCATCGTTGCTTTATACCAGCACATACGCCAAATCAAGCCCGATAGCGTGGTTTCGACAATGGTGCATTGTAATGCTGCGCTTTTAATTCTAAAGCCGTTTTTTAAAAATACCCGTTTTATTGTGCGGGAATCGTCCCTGCCCAAAGCCTTGATCGAAGAATATGGCTGGAAGGGAAAAGTCTGTACCTATATTTATAAATATCTCTATCCTAAAGCCGATGCGGTCATATCGCCGGCGCAGATGATCACTGATGAATTTAAAGATTATCTGCGTATAAAAACGCATAATCATTATACCTTGCCCAACCCCGTCAATGTCGAACGCTTGCAAAGCACTTTAAAAGAAAGCGATGCCGATTCCACGCGTCATAAAACGCAGCATTTTGTTTGTGTCGGACGTTTAGGGTACGAAAAAGGATATGATCGTTTGATCGAAGCGCTGGCAGATTATGAACCGCCCGAAGGCATAAACTGGCAGCTCAAAATAATAGGAAAAGGCTCGGAAACCAAATATCTGGGAGATTTGATCCGCAAATTAAAACTGCACAATCACATTAAACTTGCGGGGTATCAAAATATCCCCTGGCCGGATATTGCGCAGGCCGATTGTCTGCTTTTACCCTCGCGCTGGGAAGGGATGCCGAATGTTGCCCTGGAAGCGCTGGCGTGCGGCACAAATGTAATCGGGCATAAAGAGGCCGGCGGTATCAGCGAAATTGCAAAGGCCAGTAAAGATGAAGATGTACAGGTTTTTGATAATATGCAAGATTTTGTCAGCGCAATGAGCCGTGTGAAACCGATGCTGGCGAATTACCCCGCGCAATCAAAATTGCCTGAAGCCTTCGAACTTCAAAATGTGATGCAGGCATTTCAAAAAATTCTATAAAAGAGCTTGCGCAAGGGGTTCTTTTAATTCATGCGCAAGTCATTCGTGTAATGCTCGTCCAGCCTTCTGTTGCGGTGGAAATCGTAATC
>JBKHDZ010000053.1:0-11544 GCA_046541095.1 Alphaproteobacteria bacterium | reverse complement strand
AAGAGATTTTAAGACGATGAGAGAACTAAAATTACTGGCAGTCATTGGTTGTTTACTTTTGGGCGCATGCGCCAGCAATAAAGACCCTATTTATGTCGGGGATATAAAGGTGAATGACAGCTATGAATCATATAACAGAGGCGTTTTTGCTTTTAATGATGCTGTCAGTGATGCCGTTATACATCCCGTTATAAAAGGGTATAGAGCAGTTGTTCCCTCGCCTGCCAGAAAAGGTGTCCGCAATGTTCTTGTTACGCTTAAAAGTCCTGTTACTTTAGGCAATCAGGTATTGCAAGGAGATATTGAAGGGGCAGGCAATGTTTTAAAGCGCACAGCCATTAACGTGCTGGTCGGTGCAGGAGGTCTGTTTGATGTGGCTGGTTATGAAGGCATTGAATATGAGCAGGAAGATTTCGGTCAAACGCTCGCTGTCTGGGGCGTAGATCACGGTCCTTATCTGGTTGTGCCGTTTTTGGGCCCGTCTTCTTTGCGCGATTATACAGGATATTTTGTAGATGGCTTGGCCGATCCGCTTCGCTGGTATCTCTTTAATATCCACGAAGAAGGTCTATATTATACGAAAGTCGGCATGGAATATCTGGATTTGCGTGAATCTTTGATGGATATTCTTGAAGATCTGGAAGAAAGCTCAATCGATTATTACGCCGCGACACGCAGTATTTATTACCAGCAGCGTCAGGCTTTGATCGAAGATCGAGCCAGAAATAAAGCCAGCATTATCCCGGCTTTCCCGGAATATGATGACGAGGATTTCTAAAAGGATTGCATAGTGATTTGAAATCAGAATGGGACAATGCTCTTATTCTTATTTCAAATCACCCCCGAGCAAGGGCGAGGGCGGGCGGATAGCCCGAGAGCATCCCCGGCGTATGAGGGGTTGATTTTAAAATGTCTCATTTTAAAATCAAATGACTATAAAAAACAAAGGAGTTAAACCGCCGTGCGTATTAAAGTTTTAACATTAACCACAAGCTGTATTTTTATGGCGGGAAGCGCTATAAACGCAAATGCTGCGGCTTTGAATTCTCCTGTATCTGATTACAATTCCAAAGCAGCCAGCTCTGTTATTGCCGTGAATAATGCGCTGGATGATAGAGCGCAAGACTTCATCATAGCGATGGCCCAGCGCGGCATTGATTTTCTTGCCAACCCTGAATTATCACTTGAACAGCGTAAGGCCGAATTCAAACAACTTCTTCAGGAAAATTTTGATATTAAAACTCTGGCGCGCTTTTCTTTAGGGCGGTATTGGAATATGGCCACTGAAGAGCAGAAAAAAGAATATCTAAGGTTATTCGAAAAGAACGTGATCGAAGTCTATTCAAAGCGCTTTGGCGATTATGAAGGGCAGGAATTCAAGGTTATTTCAGCCAGAGCAGATGGCCGCGCCGATGCGATTGTGCGTTCCACGATTTATGCCGAAAACCAGACCATTTCCATTGACTGGCGTGTACGTGAAAAGAACGGAAAGCTAAACGTGATTGATATTATCGTTGAAGGGGTCAGCATGGCCACCACGCAGCGTTCTGAATTTGCTTCTATCATCCAGCGCGGCGGGGGCAATGTCGAGGCGCTTTTAGTTCATTTGCGTCAATAAGAACCCAGCTATCTTCCCAAAAGTTTTGGACTCCTTTAATGAGTTCCTTAAAAAGGCCGGTTTTCTATCTTGCCATAGCAGCCACCATACCGGCATTATTCTGGGTAAAGCCTGAAATCTGACCGACCGTCATATTACCTTTTTGATAAATAGAGCCTGTCATCTGGCTGACCTGATCACCCGCAGTTTCCTGGAATGTCGATACCGAAACACCCATCCAGCGCAGAATATTATTGGGAATTGAATCGATCAGTTTAAAGGACGACAAGGCCATCATATAAACAATCGCTGCATACATCACCGAGAAGAACAGCTCGTCAATCGGCCCGCGGTAGAACGCAATTTTTGTGGGATCAGGGTTATCACGCGCAGAACCGCTGACATTGCTCACCATAATGTCGAAAATCTCATTCAGCACTTTGACCATGGCTGTAAAAATAAGAATACTTCCGATAAATCCGGCCAAAATCAAAATGGGTCTTACAAAAATTTCCAAAAGCAGGAAATATCCATTGGAGGCCCCGGGGCCGGGCATGCCATCACCATCAATACGGATATGCGCCAAAGCCCAGATCGGCATCGCAACCATGGCCTCGAAAATACTCTTGACCCAGCCGCCCAAGGCAAAGAAGAAGTAAATAAACGGCATAAACGGCAATACGTAATACAGCATAACACCGATCATGATAATGGTCATGGCTACGGTGCCGGCAAAGCTGGAAGCCGTTTTCATGGCAACAGCGCCGGCGGTGCTACCCATGCCGAGAATATCCATCAACCCACCCCCTAGCGTTCCACCAACCGATACCCCCAGATTACGAACGGCGGCTTCTATTAAAGAGCGTCCTAAAGAGCTTAGCAGGGCCAAGGGGTGAATATTATCATTGCCCGGATGTACGGATCCCCCGCCAATGGGAGGTTTTCGCATATCAAACAAACCATCCGATCCAAATATAACATTGATCGTATCCAATATGGGGTTTTGTACCATGGCGGTATCGGGATTGCTGGTCACATTGTTTTCTTGCCAGGTTCTAAACAATTCATAATAGGTTCTGGCCTTTTCGTAATCTTGCGGACCCGGTAATTCAACAAGCTGGCCAACCGGATTTTCCTCACTGGGCGGAAGAGCAATATTAAATAATTCAGCTCCGTTGGCGGTGGGCGAATGATCACGTTGCTGGTTTTTTACCTTCTCCATTATTAGAGGCCATTTATCAATTTGTGGTATTGCATTTACTGCGGTCACCAATCCTCCATTAATGCGGGCAATAGTATTATACCAGATAGCCGCCCCAGCCCAGCCACGCTGAATTAAATCGTCACTAATAAAATAAGGATGAGAAGGAGTTATAACTCCAAAGCCAACAGCATTATTGACAATTCTTTGTATTCCATCGGCCGAAAGCTGATGCGTTTGTATATTTGCTACATGATTGCTGATTAAGTCCCTATAGTTCGCATAAGGGTTAAATGGATCACAATCTTCTGTAACTACAGTAAGATTTCTGTAAACATAGCATTCTGCCAAATTTATGATATCCGCATTAAAAGCAGGCGGCGTTAAGCTGGGGACTGCTGAACCCACTACATTTTGATAGCCATAATTTAAATTCCAATAATAAATAAAGCCTGCGCGTGCAGCCAATTCATTAGGATTAGTTATCGGAATAGTAATTTCTCCACATAATGGATAAACAGCACCATTATAATCTTCGTATAAATCTGGGTCTTGAATGCCGATTACAATTCTCGCATCTCCATAATTGGTAAACTGCATCGCTTGCCACCCGTCCATCCATGTGGATAGGTTGACAGCATCGGGATGAGAACTTCTGCCGGGAGGGACTGGAGGAGGAACAGCAGGAGGCGGAGGAGGAGGCTGATAATATCCTCCTCTTCCTGGAATAAAACTCGGCCCTATCCCAGGATCAATCCAAGGTAGTGATGCAGTGTCTCCATCTTTCACTAAATAAGGGTGCACATCCAGATTATTGGTGATTTTCTCCGCTTCCACACAAGCATTTACAATAGTCCAAAACTGCGCCATATAAGCAGTATTAGGCATATTGGGTATTGCAACCAATTCGTTGGTTGGATAATAAGTCGGTGTTACTGTGGTATTAAAAATACCCCACGCATTGGTAGCAAAGTTCGAGCCGAATTTAGCGGTGTAAAGCGTCATGATCTGCGCGAGGTTCAAACCATCGCGCCCAGTCACGCCTAAATTTAAAGGCGCGATCAGCGCAAAGAACAAAATAAGCCGGACAGGAGCCCAGACGCGGTTAAAGCGTTGCCCGAATGGCGTACCCGTCACGGCGGTTTCCCCGATGATGGTCACAATAAAATACAAAATAACGATCAAGGCCAAAAAGCTGATACCCACAGAATACATGGCAAAGAGGTTATGCAAGGCCTGATGAATAGGATATGGAAATGTGGTGGGGGAGGCGATGCTAAATGTTAAGTGGTTCACACAAGGTATCCCCTGCGCCACGCAGGTGTTGAAAATATTCAAGCTGGGATCAGCCGTACTTCCCACCCCGAAAACTCTGTCCAGAACCATCAAAGCAATGTCGCGCTCCTCTGTCCAGCCGTAATGGACGGAAGGAATATAAAACCAATCCTGAAAAGGACCGGCGAAAGCAGGCTGCATCACAATCGAAACAAGGATAATGCCGATTTGCATAACCAGCAAAACCACGCCGGTCAAAATTGTCAGAAAAATAATGATTTTATCAAGGTTGCGGCGATTCCAGGTAATATTGCGCGAGGCTTCCGCAATGACATGGCGAATACCAAAACGGCCCATATTGGTTGAATTCAAATACGGATGGTTACGAGGCAAAAGATTGGCAGATTGAAAAACCACGGCCATCAAAAAAGCCACATGGTAAAACCCGGTTCCGAATAAATTGCCGATGCGCGGAAGTATCTCCGGCAGCAATGTATATTTCAGAACTCTTTTTTTGGTATATTCCATGTCAATTTTACAATTCCTGTTTAACCCTGCCTAAGGCTAACTTGTCGCCGCATTAACGATTTTGTTCAAGCCACCACCCATACTCGACAATCCTTGCTGTGCACCAATTTGTGCCGTGCTGACAAGTCCTTGTGCAGGATCCTCTCTTTGATCGTTGAATGTTGCCACATTCTGGTTCATCCAACGCAGAATATTGTTTGGAATCTGGTCGATCAGTTTGAAAGAGGATTGCCCCATCATATAAACAATCACCGCATACATCAGCGTGAAGAAAAACTCGTCAATCGCAGAACGGTAGAAATTCGCATAACTCACGCCCGTACCGCCAGTATCGTTGAGTTCTTCATGCATATCAAATCCGGTCAAATTACCGATGACCAGATCAAAAATATCGTTTAAAACCTGCACCATGGCCGAGAAGATGAGAATACTGGCCAAAAATCCGAATACGATTAAAATAGGCCTTAGGAATATTTCAAAGATGAGAAAATACCCGCTAATTGCAGCCTGACCGGGAAGGCCATTACCATCAATGCGGATATGCGCCAAAGCCCATAAAGGTACGCCAACCATGGCCTCGAAAATACCTTTCACCCATCCGCCAACAGCAAAGAAGAAATAAATAAACGGCAAAAACGGCACGATATAATAAAGAATAAAGCCGGCTGTTAAGCCAATCATCGCGGTTGTAATCAAAAAGCTGGCCCCAGTTTGCGCAAGAGGCCCGGGGAAATTCGCCATTGTTTTGGTTAAGGTTCCGGCCGCTGTACCAATCGCCGCGAAACCCAAATTACGCACGGAGCTTTCTACCAATGCGCGCCCGACGCCCACAAGCTGCGCCAAAGGATGAACATCGGCATTTTTACGCATATCATACAAACCGTGTGTTCCCAACACAGCGTTAATACTGTCAATAACTACGTTACCGGAGGGCTCTGTCTGCGTTGTAGCGCCCATATTACCTGCACTCCAAAACGCATAGGCATCATACATGGCCTGCGCTTTATCAATATCATCTGGTGAGGGGAAACGAACCTCATCACCATTGGGAAGACGCGGTTTAAAGCGCGTTTCCAGATCTGTTTCCAAATCATTCTGAATTTTTTCGTTTTTAACATATTCCATCAAATGCGGAAATTTGGATGGCAATGGAATATTAAATATGGCCGATGTTACCGCGCCGTTCATCTCTGCAATACGGTTATACCAAATGGCCGCTCCTGCCCAGCCCTTATCGAGAAGGGGGGAGCCGGCCAAATCCCAGGAACCTGAGGCGCGCTGTGCATCTACCGCCGAAACGCTAACACCTGTAGCCGCAGTATAGCCCGAACCCGTCAAAACTTCGCGCATTTGCAATTCATATTCTTGCATAATATCACTGCGGAAATCAGCATCCGGCTCCAGTGCTGTTGCTGGAATATCGAAGCCTGGCATAGCATTGGCTGCATAATATTCGTGGTGATCATCATGAAAAGTCATTTGACCTTCAGACCACCACATATATTTTACCATCCACCAATAATAACGCTGGATTGTTTCAGGCCCGTCTTCAGCATCCGCAGGCGGCCTTGAATCCTCCAGATTAACAACAATTTCACCGCAAAGCGGTTTTACATTACCCAAATAATTGGCATAATTACGTGTATCACGCTCTCCAAAGCGTAAAATAAGGCGATTGGCACCATCCAACCATACCACTCCCCCAAAAAGGTCATCATAGCTCGTAGCATCTCTAGCTGCTGTAACGCTTGCCGGGATAGCCCCCGGGCTTGCAAGCGGTAAATGA
The DNA here is from genome assembly GCA_046541095.1 of Alphaproteobacteria bacterium. Taxonomy (GTDB): domain Bacteria; phylum Pseudomonadota; class Alphaproteobacteria; order Micavibrionales; family Micavibrionaceae; genus UBA2638. Next base: position 5,157 of record JBKHDZ010000053.1, on the reverse strand, counting down.
TCGGGCGTCGCTGTCGGGCTTCTGACCAGATACGGCCAGATATGATGATCTGTGCCCCCTGCAACATCTCCCGGAGCCTCTACATACCCCTCGAGCATATAGGTCGCCTTGCAGGTAGCAGCAGCCAGATAAAATTGGGCCAGCGCACCAAATTCCGGGAAATTGGGAACAGAAACCAATTGTTGAACACCGTCATAATAATGAGTGGACAAACTGTCATTAAAATACCCCCAGCCATTGGTGGCAAATCCCGAGCCGTATTTTGCCGCGTACAATACAATGAACTGTCCGGAATTCATCCCGAAAGCAATCGGAACGAGCAAGCCAAAAGCTACCACGATACGGATGGGGGCCCAGACTTTATTAAATCTTTTCCCGAAAGCAGTCCCTGTTTGGGCAGTTTCCGCCACCACAACAAACATAAAATACAAGGTGATAAATACAGCAATCAATAATAAGCCATAGCTGTAAACTGCAAAAAGCTGGTGCAGGCCCACATGAATAGGGTGAATGCCTTCTGTGGTCGGGTATGCGGCTCTGGAAAAATCCCAAAACGGCCTGTCTGTCGCAGCCCCCCCGACACTACCCCCGGAAATGGCGGCAGCGGCCGTATTAGACATCAAAATGGGGTTGTTTTGCCCGTCAACACATGCCACGAGGGTTGAAAGGTCTGCACAGGATTCAAACATACCGGGCACGCCAAACACCATATCAAGTAAGATCAGGGCAATATCCTGCGCGGCACCGCCGCCCCCGGCATGGGCTGCGGCCCATGCTCCCGGTACAAAAAATTCGCTAAAATTTTGCGGGAAAGGCGCCGGGGGCAAAGCCATAACCGGCTGTATAAATATGGCCGCAAACACCAGTAAAATCTGGACAAAGACAATGATCAAAGCAGTCAAAATCAAACCAAATACAATGATCTGATCCGCATTTTTTCTGTCCAAAACCAGATTGTTGGCCGCTTCGGCAATAACATGACGCAAACCATAACGCCCCAAATTATCGGCATACAGATAAGGGTGGTTTTTAGGCAATAAGCGCGCGCATTCAAAAACCAGCGCCATAAAATAAGGCACAAATTGAAACCCGCGGCCAAAAAGTTCACGAAAGCGCGGACGTATTCCCGGTAAAGCGACATACCGGAAAACAGCTCTTTTATTTAGTCCTTGTGCACTCATAATTCTACCTTATGCTTTCCATTATCCGCCCGCTGCCCTGCCAACGGAACCGCCCAGACCCAATGCGCTCCCCCCGGCGCGGCCCAAGCCTTGGGCTGCCTGCGTCACACCTTGACCAAGCTGTTGTCCTTGCACCATACCGCCCATGGCTACGTAGCGTTGCAAGCCTTGCAAGGCGTCTTCTTGCTGATCACCGAAGGAGGACACGCCAATACCGCCCCAGCGCAGAATGTTATCAGGGATCATATCAATCAATTTGAAAGAAGCGGTTGCCAGCATATACACTATAATGGTGTAAATAATTGTATAGAAAAACTGGTCAATAACACCGCGCTTTAAACCATCACGGGGCGTAATGGCGCCCAAATCGTAATAGCTGGTGGCAAAAACGCCCGCCCCGACTTCAGGGTTATCATTAAATCCGGCCGTATTTTCCACCACCATATCCCAGATAAAGTGAAGCACACGCACTTGCGCGCCAAATATAGCAATGGCAGCAATCAAACCGAACAATGTTAGAATAGGCCGGATACCAATTTCGAAAATCAGGAAATATCCATTGGCCGCAGATTCACCGGGCAAACCATCCCCATCAAGGCGCAAATGCGCCAGCGCCCAAAGCGGAATGCCGACCATAGCTTCAAAAATACTTTTCACCCAGACACCGACAGCGAAAAAGAAATACACAAAAGGCAAGAAAGGAACCACGTAATACAGAACCAGACCTGCCGTTAAGCCCAAAAAGGCGGTCGAGAATAAAAACGAACTGATCGCCTCCATAATACTGGCTCCGGCCTGATTGCCGGCCGCAGCCGCAACGCCACCTGCAAACGATGTTGCCGTCGAAGCCCCGATATTCCTTATCGTGCTATCGACCATTCCCTTACCCACCAGAATAAGCTGAACCAGAGGATGAGTGTGGACGTTAGCACCGCGAATATCAAATACACCATCCAGACCAAAAATCATATTTATGGCATCCATAAATATGTTATAAACCACTTCGTTCTCAACATTTCCACCTGCGCGACCATCCTCGTTCCAATGCTGATATGTCCTATACATCGCGCGGGCGCGGTCTGTATCTTGTTGACCATTGGCCAAAGCTACCGGACTTCCATCCGAGGTATTAGGGCTGAATTGCTTGATACCAACCATGCTTGGGTCGGTCTGTAACAATACTTTGCGCACCTCTTCCATGACAATCGGGTAAAGCCGAATTTCCGGTACAGAATTAACGGCGGCCTGAAAACTTCCGTTGATTTGGGCAAGACGGTTAAACCACATACCCGCCCCGGCCCAGCCTCGGTCCAGTATAGCGGTTTCAATCTCGATACCCATATTGGGAATATGATCCTGCCAGGCATTAATAAGCATTGTATTGGCTGTGCCCTGTAATGCATCAACCGTGGTTTCCGACCATAGTTTTGTAGGAAACCCTACATCGCAGTGCCTTATAGAACCCACACCAAATGTTGAATCGTCTGGCAATCCAGCCGTTCCGCACCCTGATATAGATCCCCCGCCACAATCACATGTGCGATCACTACTGGTACTGGATCTCAACGTATTCTCGTAGAAAAATATGGCTCCATGCCGCAAATCAGTGGAGTAACCGCCACCATCAAACCATAATTCGCGGACATATTGATAATACGCCGCGTGTATATCATCCGGCCCGCCGGCGCCCACGGTGGCCGGTCTGTTAATACTACTGATCGGTATAACAATATCCCCGCAATACGGCTTTACACCGCCCGTATATTTGGAAGGGTCACTGGTAACCCGCTCACCAAAACGGATAATAATATTCCCATCACCATAAAAATCCAAAGCATCCTGAAATGGCGTACTATCGGTCCATTCTTCAACAAGATTAGCATTATACCCATTCGGGGCAGTTTTGATCATATAAGGGCGGATAGGAACACCAACGGGAGCAGGCCCCCCCGCGTAATGATGCGCGCCGCTTCCATAGGCGCGCGGAGCAGGCGTTCCGTGAAGAGGGTTAGGAATTTGCGTATGCCAATACGAATAGGCGCATGTATGAATGATTGACATGGCCTCTACCAATTTGGATACCGAAGGCGGTTTCGGCACACCCAAAAGCGTTTCCCGCTCGCCTATCGGGTTTGCCCCCGTTCCGGCGCCTCCAAACATAGGATGGGCAAGAATGGTATTGTTATAGCGTAGCCAGCCATTTGTAGCGATACTGGAGCCCAGCTTGGCCGCATAGAGCGCCAGATATTGACCGGAGTTATACCCCCAGTTGATCGGAACCAGCAAGCCCAGTGCAACAACCAATCTTATCGGCACCCAGACATTTTGAAAACGCTGGCCAAAAGGTGAGCCTGTCACGGCAGTTTCAGCCACAATTACAACAATGTGATACAGGAAAATCAAAGTTCCGATCAGCAAAATACCGCCGGAATAAAACGAAAACAGATCATGCAAACCCAAATGAATGGGATAAGGAACCGGCCCGGCCGTGGCGTAAATCCCCGCTCCGGCCGAGGCATCCGCGCATGTTCCGGGGGCCGATGCCGAACAATAAAGATCCGGCACCCCGAAAACGAGAGTGAGAATATTAAAGGCAATATCGGTTTGCGGGTTTAGAGTATCAAAAAGATTGGCAATGGGAATGGGGCCAGCCCACGCCGCGCCGAAAAAGAAGGCTGCTCCTAACAAAACAAGTTGCGCAAAGAGCAAAACCGTACCGGCCAGAAGAACAACAAAGACCAGAATTTTATCAATATTATTGCGGTTTAATTCCAACCTGTTAGCGGCTTCCGCAATCACATGGCGGATACCGAAACGGCCCTTATTGGCCGGATCCAGATAAGGGTGATTATGGGGAAGAAGGCCAACCATGGCGTAAATTTGCGCCATAAGCACGGAAAAAAAGCTAAACCCGCTACCAAACAAACGTGTTGCGCGCGGCTTGATTCCAGGCAACAAAGAATACTTTAATACTGATTTTGCTTTGGTATATTGCACTTTATAATAAACTCACCACTAAAACTGCCGCCTTAACATTCTAAAACCTAAATATTTAAAATTTTAATAAAAACGTTAGCGTTTCTTTTTATTTTATCACAATCAGAACCAAAAAAACCACTTTTTGCCACAATTTAGACATAAAGCCTGCAAAATTACGCACAATATGATTTTAAGAGGCATCACATATGACAAAGGCCCGTTTGCGGGCCTTTGAAAAATATAATAATTTTGGAGGAAATCAGCCTGCTTTGCGCAGCGGTTTATATTTAATGCGGCGCGGTGTATCGGCATCAATGCCCATGCGCTTTTTGTAATCGGCTTCATAATCCTGATAATTGCCTTCGAACCATTCGACATGGCTATCGCCTTCAAAGGCCAGAATATGCGTGCACAAGCGATCCAGGAACCAGCGATCGTGAGAAATAATCACAACGCAGCCGGGAAAACGTTCAATCGCTTCTTCCAGCGCGGCCAGGGTTTCCGTATCCAGATCATTGGTCGGCTCATCCAATAAGATTACATTGGCTTCCTGTTTGAGCATTTTGGCCAGATGCACGCGGTTTCTTTGACCACCGGAAAGGTTTTCCACCAGTTGCTGCTGGTCACCTTTGCGGAAATTAAAGGCCGAAACATACGCTCTTGATTGCATCTCAACTTTACCAAGCTTGATAATATCTGTGCCGCCTGAGATTTCTTCCCATACGGTTTTCTTGCCATCAAGACTATCGCGGCTTTGATCGACATAGCCAAGCTCGACCGTATCGCCGACGTTAAATTCTCCGCTATCAGGTTTTTCCTGTCCTGTAATCATGCGGAACAGCGTGGTTTTACCCGCACCATTCGGACCTATAACCCCCACGATACCGCCCGGCGGCAATTTGAAGGATAGATTTTCAATTAAAAGGTGATCTCCGTAGCCTTTGGAAACATTCTTGGCTTCGATAACCAGATCACCAAGGCGCGGCGGCGTTGGAAT
>JBKHDZ010000052.1:0-11909 GCA_046541095.1 Alphaproteobacteria bacterium | reverse complement strand
CAAAAGCTCTTCGCTAAGCCCGCTTTTCTCGACGAAGCCTTCGTAGTCATCGCCCAGATTTTTGCATTTCAAGAAATTGCCGTGATGGGAAATTGTTTCCACCGTTTCACCGAACAAAAGCTCGCTCGTCATTTCCGCATAAGGGTCGGGCGCGGCGCGCATGGGCGCAGAGCGGGTAACAACCTGGAATTTCTTGGGCATGTTTTTTACCCGTATGTCTTTTCAAGATAGGCGTACATGGCGCGCAGACCTGTATCGGCCGCGCCGCTTGGGCGGCCTGGGCGGCCCGTCTGTTCCCAGGCATAGCAATCAAAATGCACCCAATGCGGCGTTTTCTTGCTCTTTTTGCCTTCCTGCAGGAAATGCTGGAGGAACAGCGCACTATAGATGAGATCACCCGGCAGGCTGGCGCTGTTCACCAGATCGCCAGCGCTGCTTTTGATGTGCTTTTTATAGGGCGCGTGCAGCGGCATATTCCAGACAGGATCTTCAATATCAAAGGAGAGTTTTTGTAAAGCCTGCGCCAGCTTGTCATCCGTGGCAAAAAAGGCCGGAATATCAGGGCCAAGCGCCGCACGTGCAGAGCCTGTCAGGGTCGCAAAATCAATGATAAGTTCCGGCTCGTCCTCACACGCATAGGTCAGGCTATCGGCCAGAATCAGGCGCCCTTCGGCATCGGTATTGGTGTTTTCAACAAAGGTTCCTTTGCGGCTTTTGATGATATCGCCGGGGCGAAAGGCTTCGCCCGCCACGGCATTTTCAACAGCCGGAACAAGGACGCGCAAATTGACGGGTAATTTATTTTCCATGATCAAATAGGCCAGGTTAAGCGCATGGGCTGCTCCCCCCATATCTTTTTTCATGTGGCGCATATATTGGCCGGGTTTTAAATTCAGCCCCCCTGTATCAAAAACAACACCCTTGCCGACAAGGGTTATTTTCGGATCACTCGCCTTGCCCCACGTAAATTCAATCAGGCGAGGTGTGCGCGGGCTTGCTTTTCCAACCGTATAGATCAGCGGGAAGTTTTTATCCAAAAGCTGCTTGTCTTTGATGACCTTAACCTTGCCGCCATGTTTATCGGCGATAAAGCGAGCAAACTCCTCCAGCTCGTCCGGCCCGCAATCATTGGCAGGTGTATTAATAAGATTGCGTAGCTGGTTCACCGCATCAATCTGGCTCAGCACTCTGGTTTTATCGGCTTCTTTATGCCAGACAAGCGCAGGAATTTCCTCTTCCGCATTTTCTTTATAGGCATCAAAGCTATAGGCCGCCCAGCCCCAGCCTATAAAGATTTTATTCATATCGGCGTTTTTTATATGGCTGACATCAATCTCGAAACTGGTGGTTTTGAGGGTTTGGGCCGTGAAACTCTTTTTAATGTAATCAAAGCTATGGCAGGTATCGAAATATTTTTGTGGTTCGCTTACCCCTGCAAGAACAAATTCTATCTCGCCGCTTTCCCCCAGAACACAAAGATTTGTTTGCGCCTCCCCTGTAAAGCCTGCATTTTCAATTTGTTTTTGGGCAAATTTGCTCTGCGTTTTGGCAAGGCTTTTAAAGGTTTTTGCGGTTACAACAATGATTGCAATGTGATGTTTGCGCTTTTTATTCAGGAAAGGATGCGGAGTGGTGAAAATATTGCTCATAAAGACCTTATGTGTTTTGGACGTTTAAAAGAAATGATGTTTTTCTTCCCCTTTATTCTTTACAAGGCAAAGGGCAAAGAAAAGGCCTATACCGATTTTGTAAACAGCTTTTAGAGGGCAGGAGTTCCCGATAGCACGGATTTATGTAAGCCTTACGGCGCGGGCGTATCGGCAGGCGGCGGCTTGTCGGTGTTTGCAGGGGATGGTACAGTCATATCACCTGCGTTTTTGATTTTTGCCGCCTCGGCGCGGGCGCGCGCTTCTTTTTCTTGATCTTCTATGGCCTGCCCAGCCTTGCTTTCCGGCTTTTCATGCACGGCTACGGCCGCAATGGTATCGGCCAGATCTTTAATCGCGCCCGCATCGCCCTTGCGCGCCTTTTGCATTGTATCGCCTTGTTTCAGAAAATCTTCGGCCTTTTTTACGATATCGCGGCCATAATAAATTGCGGCGGCTGTCATGATAATGGGCGCGGCCTTTACCGCAATAGCGCCGCCCGCCAAGCCTAGAAGCTTGGTGGAAATGGCTCTGGCCACAGCCGATTGCGCAATGGTCTGGCCGACAGGGTAGGCCATCATGCCTGCATCCACCCGCTCGCGATGCTCAAGATAGAGCTTTCCGGCGCTACGCGCGCCTTCCTTGGCATAGGTGCCGGCTTTTTCGGCAAAATCCCGCGCCGGTTTTGTGGCTTTATCGACGCCCTTAAGAACGGCTTTGCCCGTATCATTAGCCACTTCTGCACTTTTTGTAATGTGCTTTGTCACTGCGCGGCCAGCATCACTTGCGGCCCCTGTGATTGAATTGACGATATCTTTTAATCGCGGCATTTTTTCTCATAAATGTTGTTATGCATAAGAATGTAGCGGCAAAGAGAGGAAAAGGCAAATTTTGTAAGGGAAAATGGCGGACACGGAGGGATTTCTTTGCCGTCAAACTGCGTTCGAGGCGGCAAAGTGGCAAACGCTAAATTCGGCCTATGGCCTCATTAAGCTTTTTGTCGAACCGGGTTCGAATGCGCAATGTCACTCTTAAAACAAAACCCGCCAAAAGGCGGGCTTTATTTTAATGGCGGACACGGAGGGATTCGAACCCTCGATAGAGCTATTAACCCTATACTCCCTTAGCAGGGGAGCGCCTTCAGCCACTCGGCCACGTGTCCATCTTAAAAGCGCGGCTTGCGCTTTGGAATTGTAGATTTTTATCGGAATTAATCCGCCTTGTCCAGCCCGCACGTAAGAAGATTTTAAAGATAGCTGCGTAAATATTCCTCGTAATCGCCGATTTCGCCATCGCGCGCATAATTGCCGATATAAGTCATCGACCAGCCATCCTCGCCCCTTGTTAATTTGACAAAGATAAACACATTGGCGTTTTTCGGAGCATCGGCGCCGAGATCATGGTGCAAAAAATTGTGGTCGGTATAACCATCCGCAATGCGCATTTCAGGAGATTTTACATCGGAAAAGCTCTGGCCGGAAGTAACCGTGGCGGTAAAGATAATATCGTGAATGTCATCGGGCAGATCTTTCAATTCGACCGAGATTTCCTCATCATCGCCTTCGCCAACGCCTTCTTCGTTATCGCCGCTGTGATAAATGGTATCATTCGCAATGCTGGCATGTTCGGGCAGGGCGGATACAAATCCGGCAAAAGCCTTATAGCTATCAAAGGCATAGCAGGATAAATCAAGGTCGTGATGGGTTTCTTCACCCTTGGCCATGGCCTTGACCTTGTTTACAAGACCGGGATCATCGGCTGGGTCCCAGCCCAGCCCTACAAAAACGCGGTGTTTGGCTTCTTTTGTGACATTGAGGGCTTTGGTTTCACTTTTTCGCATTGGTTTTAAACTCCTTATTTAATCCGGCTTAATCCAGATAATTTTCATCTTTCATTTTCTTGTGTTCGCCAAGATCGGTTTTCAAAACCATCACAAGGCCGAGGACAACACATAAAATCAGAAATGTAACAATAATTTTGGCATAGATATCCCAGCTGAACAGTGGCACCCATATTTGCGCAATCGTAAGCAGAGCGCCCAGAACAACAAGGGCGATAATTGTAATCAGCATGGCTTTGTGCATAAATCCTCCTCTTATATTTGCGACTAGACGGACAGGGCGCGTTTCATCACGACCAAAAAAGCCTCGCGGTTGAAAAATAATAACATGCGGCGGGATTCGCGCTCCATTGTTACCACATCCCAGCCTTGTTCCCCGTTTTTGTTTAAAAATTCCGAAAAGCGCAACGGATCGACTTTAGATCCGGCCAGAAACAAAGAGCCCAAAAGATTTTCCCTGTAGATGACGACTTTATATTCGAACTTTTGTGTTTCCATCCCCATAAAATTAAAGCAAGATATGGGCCTTGTCGAGCAGAACAAGCAAAAAAAGCATTTAAGAACAATATTTTGGGGAGTTTTACAATGTTTGCAGGATTGAAACAGGAGCAGATTGACCGCGCCACTTTGATAACGATTGTTGTGGCCGCGCTGGGGTATTTTGTCGATATTTTTGATTTGTTGCTCTTTAGCATTGTGCGCATAGAAAGCCTGCAAGATTTGGGCTTGAGCGGGGATGACTTGCTGACCCAAGGGGTGTTTCTCTTAAACATGCAGATGGCCGGCCTGCTGATTGGCGGCCTTGTCTGGGGCGTTTGGGGCGACAAATTCGGGCGGCTTTCGGTACTCTTTGGTTCTATCCTTTTATATTCGCTCGCCAATATTGCCAATGCCTTTGTCAATTCGGTGGAACTGTATGCTTTTCTGCGCTTTGTGGCTGGCGTTGGTCTGGCCGGAGAATTGGGGGCAGGGGTGACGCTGGCTTCTGAATTGCTGCCCAAGAAATACCGCGGGCTGGGCACCACTTTTATCGCCACGATCGGCGTTCTGGGTGCGACCTTTGCCGCGCTGGTGGCGGAATTTACCGATTGGCGCACCGCCTATATGATCGGCGGGATTATGGGGCTTGTACTCCTTGTTTTACGGATCAATGTGCGCGAATCCGCGCTATTCCAGAAAATGGAAGACGGCGTGAAAAAGGGCGATATTTTGCTCTTTTTCAAGCGCTGGGATTGTTTTAAACGCTATCTTGCCATTATTCTCATTGGCGGGCCGATCTGGGGCGTGGTGGCGCTTTTCATCACCTTCACGCCTGAATTTGCGCAAGGGTTGGGGCTTTCTATCGCACCAAGCGCGGGCATGGCGGTTCTCACCTGTTATGCCGGGCTGGCCGTCGGCGATATGATGAGCGGCCTGATCAGCCAGTATTTCCAAAGCCGTAAAAAATCGGTCATTGTGTTTTTGTGCCTGACAATAGTTTTTACAGGCCTTTACCTCGTTTTGCCGCATGAAACGCTATTTTCCTATTACACCATGACTTTTATTATGGGGATTGGCATTGGTTATTGGGCGATGTTTGTGCAGATGGGGGCAGAACAATTTGGCACCAATATCCGCGCCACGGCCGCGATTTCCATTCCCAATATGGTGCGCGCCATGGTGATTCCGATTACAACAGGTTTTCATTTCCTGAAGCCGGAGCTGGGCATTGTCGGCAGCGGTGTTGCCGTTATGGCTGTGCTGATGGTGCTGGCCTTTGGTGCGCTCATGGTCTTGCGTGAAACCTTTACCACCGATCTGGATTATGTGGAAACGTAAAGGATTAAACGATTTCGACCTGATTGTGATTAAGGTATGAGCGCAGTTTGTGCCGTGTCCAATAGCTGCGCATTTGTTTGGTGTCAAAGCTTTGCGGGATGAGGGTGCCGTCTTTGGTGTATTCAAACAGGCGGCTTGCGCCCACAGCGCGCTTTTCCGAGCCATAAATACCGATAATAATTATTTCGATTGTTAAATGGCTGTCTTTATCCAGAACTTCATCGGTTGCGCCGTTCAATTTGGAGGCGTTTTGAAGAAGCTTTTGAAAACTGCCGAGATCAAAAAACTCGCCCGATGCCAGCGGGCCTTGATAGGTGAGCTGCGTGGCCACAATCTCGTCCTCCATAGAACTGGCCTCAATATCGGTGACAGAGCCAAGCCATTCGCCGTGATCGTTTTTCATGGATATAATGATGTTGGACACATAAATCGGCTCCGCACTCATATTACAAATAAGGCAATGCGAGAGAATATCCTTACCCGTTGCGCGGTTAATCAGGATTTTGGAGCGCCGTTGGCGCATAAAGGTCAAAAAGAAAATCTGCAGATAAAATACCCAGACAAGCAACATCGTAATGTTTGTGAAAACATTGATAATCGCGCTGTGCTCTAAAAGCCACTCCTGCATAAATCCCCATTTTCTTCAAAGGGATTCTTACAGAAAAATGCGTTAAAAAGTTCCCTAACCATCCAGTTTTTTCTTGAGGATATCATTCACAATCGCCGGGTTGGCCTTGCCGCCTGTTTTTTTCATGGTCTGGCCCACGAAGAAGCCGAAGAGCTTATCCTTGCCGCCGCGGTATTTTTCAACATTATCGGGATTTTCGGCCAGAACCTCATCAATAATGGCCTCGATGGCGCCGGTGTCGGTGACTTGTTTCAAGCCTTTTTCCTCAACAATATCGCCGGGGTTTTTGCCGCTTTCAAACATATCGGCAAAGACATCTTTGGCAATTTTACCCGAAATCGTGTTGTCCTGAATGAGGCCAATCAGCTCTTTTAATTGCGCGGCTTTAATGGGGCTGTCTTCCAGATCTTTTTCGTTTTTGTTCAAAATGCCCAAAAGCTCGTTAATCACCCAGTTTGCGGCCAGTTTGGGATCGCTGTCATTAGCCACTTCTTCGTAGTAATCTGCGCGGTTTTGCTCGGCAATCAAAACAGAGGCATCATACAGGCTGAGGCCAAAATCATTCATAAAGCGGTGTTTTTTCTCATCGGGCAATTCGGGAAGCGTGCCGCGAATGCGCTCGATAAGATCATTGGCCACTTCCAGGGGAAGCAGATCGGGATCAGGGAAATAGCGGTAATCATGTGCATCTTCCTTGCCGCGCATAGAGCGTGTTTCGCCCTTGGCGGGATCCCATAGGCGCGTTTCCTGAACCACTGTGCCGCCGTCTTCAATCAATTCGATCTGGCGGCGGGCTTCATATTCAATCGCCATCTGTACGGCCTTGACGGAGTTTACGTTCTTGATTTCGGCGCGGGTTCCGAATTCATCGCCCGGCTTGCGCACAGAGATATTAACATCGGCGCGCATGGAGCCTTCCTCCATATTGCCGTTACACGTGCCAAGATATTGCAAGATCATGCGAAGCTTTGACAGGTAAGCGGCGGCTTCTTCCGGCCCGCGGATATCGGGTTCGGATACAATTTCCATCAGCGCACAACCAGAGCGGTTCAAATCCACAAAAGATTTTGTCGGGTGCTGGTCATGCATTGATTTTCCGGCATCTTGCTCTAAATGCAGACGCGTAATGCCGATCTCTTTTGTTGTGCCATCTGGCAGATCAATCTCGATCTTACCCTCACCGACAATAGGATGCTCATATTGCGAAATCTGGTAGCCTTGCGGCAAATCGGCGTAGAAATAATTCTTGCGCTCGAACACGCTACGGTGATTAATTTTGGAATTTAGGCCAAGACCGGTTTTGATGGCTTGTTCCACCACATAACCATTCAACACGGGAAGCATACCCGGCATGGCGGCATCAACAAGGCTGACTTGAGAATTCGGCTCGGCCCCGAATTTTGTCGAAGCGCCGGAAAACAGCTTTGACTTTGCAATCACTTGCGCATGCACTTCCATGCCGATCACAATTTCCCATTCGCCAGTTTCCCCTTTAATCAATGCATGCGCCATTTTCATCATTCCTTTTGTAACGTCATACCGCGACTTGATCGCGGTATCTGTCATTATTTATTAGATCCCGTGGTCAAGCCACGGGATGACAGTTAAGTTTCCTTTATCCTATGCCCGGCCTTTGTTTCTCTGTAAACAAGATACAGGCCGCTTGCAACAATAATGCCCGCGCCGCTGATTGTCCAGATGTCCGGCACTTCGGAAAACAAAAAATATCCGAAAATTGTGCCCCACAGCAAGACCGTATATTCCAGCGCCCCGAACATGGCGGCATCTATGCGTTGTAAGGCTAGGGGAAAGAGGGCCAGCGCGAAAATATAAAAAAATCCTGCGCCAACAAACCAGCCCCATAAATCAATAGCGGGGTAGAGCGGCGCAAAGCCCCCGCTGAAAACCAGATAAAGCCCGACAAGCGGGGTTTGCACCAGCATGATGTAAAAAACAAAGGTCATCCAGTGATCGTTTTTATCCATGAATTTGACCAGTATATTGCCGCAAGCAAACAAAAAGGCGCATAGAAGAGCGGAAAGCGCGGCGGGTTCCAGTGGAATAAATCCCGGACGTAATACCACTAAAACGCCCAAAAAGCTTAGAATGATAGAGATTATCCGATGCGGGCCGATCATTTCTTTTGTGATAAAATGCGCCAGAATGACCAGAATAAAAGGCTGGGTCAGATAAAGCGTATAGGTTTGCGCAATGCCCATATTGGAAATCGCATAAAGAAAACTCAAAGCCACACCCAGAAAAATAAATGCCCGCGCTATGTGCAGGCGGGGTTTGGATGTATTTATCAGGGCTTTATAACCGCCGCAAAAGGGGGCGATCACAAGCAACCCTGCAATCATAATAATATTGGTATAAAATAAAGCGTAAAAAACGCTATGGGTCTGCAGGATTTCTTTAGTCAGGGCATCGCCGGCGGCAACGGTAAGATAAGCAAAAAAAGCGTACGCCATACCGCGTACATAAATGTTATCGGTAGCCCCAGACATGAATTTCTATGCAGCGGTCGAGAAAATTACGGAACAATCCTTGATAACTGCCGCTTTCCATGTACTGACCCAAGGGGTCAAGGGCGTTTTTGTCACGGGTTATCATTTGCGTCATAAGGCGTTTGGAATTGGCTGTCATATAGCGCGCATAGGTATCTGCCGTGCATTCGCAAACCTGCCAGTCTTTCTTGGTCTTTTTTAAAGCCTCCATATTAATGCAAAGATCATAGGTTGTTTCGCGCACTGCATGGCGAGAGCAATGCGCATAATGTGTTTGCATGATAGCGCGGTATATATCGGGAGCTTTATCTTTATCATTGAAGAGGGCGTTTAATTCTTCCAGCTCCATACCATCCTCCATCTCGCGCGCGGTGCAGGAGCATAATAAATCACGCGCTCTTTCTGTCATCATCGGATGCGCTGTTTTGAGGCAATTATCATAGAATTTCAGGGCAAAATCTTTTTTGGGATCGCCGCTTTTCCGGCGCTCTTCCTGTTTTGTAATGCCCAGCTGTTCATCAATGCTGCGCTCGCGCTCGGGCGTGCCCGGCAGGGCGGAATCCTGCGCATAAGCAGGGAAGCCAATCATAAGCATTGCAAGAAGAACGAGAAGGTGCCGCATGCCTTTAGTATAGCGCATCAGGCGGCTTTTTGCATCAGACTTTGCGGCATGGCTGTAAAATTGGCCTGCTTTTCCAAAATGTGAGAGGCTTTTAAGACTGTTTCCTCATCCCATGGGCGGCCAAGAATTTGTAAACCTAAAGGCAGTCCTTGTGAATCAAGCCCCGCAGGAACGCTGGAGCCGGGTATCCCGGCCAGTGAAGCAGGGACGGTAAAGACATCGTTCAGATACATTTTGATCGGATCATCTTCATTCTCGCCAATCGCAAAAGCGGCCGAAGGGGCTGTCGGTGTCAAAAGCACATCGCATTGCTCGTAAGCCTTGATGAAATCATTCAAGATCAAACGGCGCACTTTTTGTGCCTTGATATAATAGGCATCGTAATATCCGGCTGACAACACATAGGCACCGATCATAATACGGCGCTTAACCTCATCACCAAAGCCTTTGGCGCGCGTCTTTTTATACATTTCATGCAAAGCATCATCAGCCTTGCGCAAGCCATAGCGCACGCCGTCATAGCGGGCAAGATTAGAAGAGGCTTCGGCAGGAGCGATAATATAATAAGCGGGCAGGGCGAATTTTGTATGCGGCAAGGATACATCGACGATTTCCGCGCCGGCATCTTTCATCCATTCAATGCCTTGTTGCCAGAGTTTTTCAATCTCCTCTGGCATGCCATCGAGCCTGTATTCTTTGGGGATGCCGACCTTTAAACCTTTGATATCGCCGTTTAGCGCGGCTGTATAATCGGGCACTGGCTTATCGGCCGACGTGCTGTCTTTGGGGTCAAATCCCGCCATGGATTGTAGCATAATAGCGCAATCCTCTGTGGTGCGGGCAATCGGTCCGGCCTGATCCAATGAAGAGGCAAAGGCAATAATGCCCCAGCGTGAACAGCGGCCATAAGTTGGCTTTATGCCGGCCAAACCGCAAAAAGAGGCTGGCTGGCGGATGGAGCCGCCTGTATCGGTTCCTGTTGCTCCCATGGCAATACGCGCCGCAACGGATGAGGCAGAACCACCAGAGGAGCCACCGGGCACGAGGTCTTTTCCATCGGCGCGTGTCCAAGGATTGATGACATTGCCGAAATAGCTGGTTGTGTTGGATGAACCCATGGCGAATTCATCAAGGGCCACTTTGCCGAGCATCACCATGCCGTCATTGAGCATGTTCTGTGATACGGTTGATTCATATTCAGGAACAAAACCTTCGAGGATATGGCTGGAGGCTGTCGTCTGCACGCCCTTTGTGCAATATAGATCCTTCATGGCGATCGGAATGCCTTCCAGCAAGCCAGCCTCACCCTTGGCGCGGCGCGCATCCGATGCCTTGGCTTGTTCGAGCGCCAGTTCGGGAGTCTCCACGATAAAGCAATTCAAATCGCGCGCGCTTTCCATGGCATCGATATGCGCTTGTGTAAGATCAACCGACGTAAAGTCCTTGTTTTTTAATCCGCTTAAAGCCTGGGCTATTGTAAGATTTGTTAATTTTGTCATTTTATTTTTTCTCTTTAAAAATTGTGTGTGCAATCACAATGTCCGTTATACCAACCATAATAAGTGCTCCGCTCAGAATATATCCTGTCTGTATATCCCCGCCGAGCAAAAGATCTGCAATGCCGGAAGGGGCAATAAGTCCTGCTGCGCCGATGGCGGCAAAAACGTAGCCCGTCATGCTCAAAATAGCTCGAAGCAGTTTTTTCTTTTCTTCCGTTAGTTCGTTGTTCATTTTATTCCACGACCTTCGGTACAACGTAAAAGCCCTGCATCGATTCCGGGGCGTTGGCCAGAACCTTGTCCTGACAATTTCCATCGCTCACCTCGTCTTCGCGCAGGCGCAAAGGAATATCGACCACATTGGCGAGTGGCTCCACGCCATCTGTATCGACTTCGGAGAGCTGCTCGATAAAGCCCATGATTTTGTTTAATTCCGGCACCCATTTTTCGGCTTGCGTATCATCAATGGCAAGGCGGTTCAAATTGGCGACTTTTAAAACGGTTTCTTTCGTAATCGACATATCGTCATTTCCTTTTGATTTTCCAGTGCGTTACTGCACTTCTTGCGTATTTTTATACGCGGCGTCGTTTGTTCCTGCTGTAAAAACAAAATCAAACGACTATACTAAAAAGCGCAAACACATTGAAATGTATAGAATTTTGAACACCAAATGACAATAGGTTTATTGAGAGAGATTGCAGAAATCAGGCCGCGTAATGCGCGCTTGCTGGGCATGGATATTGGAAAAAAAACGCTGGGGCTTGCCTTGTGTGATCCCGCGCAATCTCTTGCCACGCCGCTTGCGACGATCAAACGCACAAAATTCACCAAAGATTTGGTCAAGTTGGAGGCGATTGTAAAAGATTATGAAGTGGAAGGATTTATTATTGGCCTTCCTCTTAATATGGATGATAGCGAGGGGCCGCGCTGTCAGGCGGTGCGCGATTTTGCTGCAGAATTGCTCAAATATCCCGCCGTAGTGGGGGATGAGCCCTGGATTGCGCTACATGATGAAAGGTTTTCCACAGTTTCTGCGGATATCCTTGTGGATGGATCTGTGAGCAAGCGCAAGGCCAAAGACAAAGGGATCACCGATATGCTTGCCGCCCAAGTGATTTTGCAAAGTGCGCTGGACTCTTTTTAATTCGCTCAGGGTCGCAAGCGACCTACGGGCGCACCTCATAATGATATACTATGTCAAGATGTCATTGCGAGCGTACGCCCCTTTCACCTGTCATTGCGAGCGAGCGCCAGTGAGCGTGGCAATCTATTTCTAAACCACGAATAAACGCAAATAAACGCAAATAAACGCGGATTTTTTTATTACCACTTTGAGCTTTGTCATCCC
>JBKHDZ010000051.1:0-12256 GCA_046541095.1 Alphaproteobacteria bacterium | reverse complement strand
GGTCCCATTGAACCATTTCAAATGCATTTTAACGGAGGCGATCTCGCGATCTGCGAAGGTGCTGTCTTGATAATCAGGATTACTCAAAATAAAAATTCCTGCTTGAAATAAACCGTTCAATATATTCTGACCCAAAAAAAGCGAACAATCAACTGACTATCTGGAAATTTTTGCTACCCCAGATTGCGCTTTTTAAAATTCTTGGCGCGCCGCATTATTCGGGGTAAAATTTATGCTAATTAAATGCGCAAGGCACGAATAAATGAAAGCGGGGCTTCCCATGACACAGCAAGATTATCCATGGCTTAAAAACTATCCTGAAAAACCGGGCTGGAAACTGGACATCCCTGAAAAGAGCCTGATGCAGGCGCTCGATGATACAGCTTCCCAAAAGCCACAGGCACAGGCTTTTGATTACATGGGCAAAACCTATAGCTGGGCGGATATTCAAAAATCGGTCAATCATTTCGCCGCGGGCCTGCAAATGCTGGGCGTCAAAAAAGGTCATAAAATCGGCCTTTTTCTACCCAACTCGCCGCTTTTTATGATTGCCTACTATGGTATTTTAAAGGCGGGGGCCACGGCTGTTAATTACAACCCGCTTTATGCCTCAGAAGAACTTGCGCATCAGATCGAAGACAGTGAAACCGATATTATGATCACGCTGGATCTGAGCGCGCTTTACCCCAAGGCCACAAAAATGTTGGAAGAAACGCGGCTGAAAACCTTGATTGTCGGAAAATTCACCGACATGCTCACCTTCCCCAAAAATATTCTCTTTCCCATCGTCAAGGCCAAAGACAAAGCCAAAGTCGTTTTTAGTGACAATATTATAAGCCTAGAGGCCGTCATGAATAATGACGGCGCCCTCGCCCCTATCGAGATTGACATTCATAACGATATCGCCGTCTTGCAATATACGGGCGGCACAACGGGCATCCCCAAAGGCGCGATGCTCACGCACCACAATCTTTATGCCAATGCCTTGCAATGCCTTGTAAATTTCCCTGACGATCAGGATCATTACAAAATGGTGGCTGTATTGCCGTTTTTCCATGTCTTTGCCATGACGGTCACCATGAATCTGTGCGTGGTCGGCGGCATAGAAATCGTGTCCATTCCGCGTTTTGATTTGAAACAAACGCTGGAACTTATTGATAGCAAAAAACCGCATTTTATGGCCGCCGTGCCCGCGATTTTCAATGCCATGAACAACTACCCCAAAATTTCCTCCTATGATTTATCCTCCCTGCAATTTTGTATTTCGGGCGGTGCGGCGTTGCCTGTCGAGGTTAAAAAATCCTTTGAAGGCAAAACCGGGTGTGTTGTCGTCGAAGGTTACGGCCTGACTGAATCCTCGCCTGTATCCAACGTAAACCCGCCATTCGGGGAAAACGTGGCCGGCTCTATCGGCTTGCCCTTGCCCGAAACGATTATCGAGATCATCGACCGCGAGGACAAGAAAACGCCGATGCCGCTTGGCGAGCGCGGCGAGGTCTGCATCCGCGGGCCGCAAGTCATGAAAGGCTACTGGAAAAACCAGGAAGCCAGCGAAGATGTCTTGCGCAAAACCGAAGATGGCGGCCTGCGCCTTCATACAGGCGATATCGGCATTATGGATGAACGCGGCTATACCTATATTGTGGACCGCATCAAGGATATGATCATCACCAATGGCTATAACGTTTACCCGCGCAATATCGAGGAAAAAATCTATGAACACCCTGCTATCGAGGAATGTATTGTCGCCGGTCTGCCTGATGCCCAGCGCGGTGAAATCGTCAAAGCCTGGATTAAATTAAAAGACGGGCAAAGGCTTGATGAAGCGGGTTTACGCAAATTTCTCGAAGAAAAGCTCTCGAAAATGGAAATGCCAAAGCGCATCGAATTCCGCGCCGAACCTCTGCCCAAAACCATGATCGGCAAGCTCAGCCGCAAGGATATTGTCGCGCAGGAATTGGAGAAAAAAGCTTAAATACCGCGATAATTTTTTTACAGGCGATTTACAAAGACGGCTTTTCGAAAAGCATGTCTTTGGCTTCTTTATGAACTGCACGCAAAATATCTTCAGCCGCCTCAAGACGCATCAGATTCATATCTTCAACGTCCATGCCTTTAATGGATTGAAAAAAGTCTGCTATCCTGTTTTGAGCCTTTTGATCGCGCGGCCCTTGAATAACTTGCAGTCTTTCACGTACGCGGGTGAGCATATCACGGATATCACTTTGAATTTCTGGTGTTTCCTCATCAACAAGTTCGGGCATAATAAGGAGCATCTGCGCATCCCCCCATTTCGCAATCAGGCGGTCGGCTATCGCCGGGCCTTCTTCTTGCAAGAGATCTTCCGAGGCGCATATTGTATAGCCATGGCTATATTTATCGCGCATCGCTTTTGCGAATTCTTTATTCTGATTAGGATTAGGGGGCAAAACCACAACAGCAACACTGCCGCGCTCGTTATTATATCTGCGCACGGGAATATCATCAATTTTCCATTCTTCATCAGGCTTATCCAAAAAACTTTGAATATCTTTTGCCGCCGTCCGGAAAGCGCCTATCATGTCGGCGCGCAGATTTTCTAGAATTTCACGGTTTGTATTTTTATTTTCAGACATGGCTATATTTTGTTTCGCTTGTTGCAGGGTGAAAATAAATTACATAATTACTATTTCTTTGTCAAATTAAATGAACAGGCCCGTTAAGCGGGTCCATTCGTGTTTTCGCGGCATAACAAGCACCACAATCGTTATATTACAACAACTTAGCAATACACCATAGCCTTAACGGGGCTGTTGAGCGGGTCCGTTGGAGGCCAATGGGTCTGTTAAACGGGCCCGTTTGAAATTCCTTAGCGGGTCTGTTTAAGGCTATTCCCCCATGAAAAAAGGCGCAAGAATAGCGCCTTTCCAAATAGTATCCCCCAAAATTCCAAAGCTGTCAAACCGGCCAAGCGGCCTGGTTGCCCGTAATATCAGCCGCGTAAAACGCCGCCGCATTTGGCGCCGATATTTTCAATAACGGCGCTCATAATGCCCTCGATATCTTCATCGGTCAGGGTTTTATCTTCGGGCTGGATCGTGATATTCAGCGCCAGAGATTTCTTGCCCTCTTCCACGCCTTTGCCCTGATACACATCAAAGATATAAGCATCCTTGATCAGCTTTTTATCGGCCGTTTTGGCGGCGCGGATAAGGTCTTCCGCCTTGGTGCTTTCATCGACAATAAAGGCAAAATCCTTGGAAAGCGGCTGGAGCGGGTTTAAATGCAGCAGGCTTTTTTCAGTGCCTTTTTTCTTGGGTGCCGGAATATTACCAAGGAAAATCTCGAACGCCACAACGGGGCCCTTGATATCCATTTCTTCCAATATCATTGGGTGGATTTCGCCAAACTGGGCAATCTTGTTCTTTCCCAGATTCAGCGTGGCCGAGCGCCCGGGGTGGTAATAATCCGGCGCATCGGTTCTGACTTGCGCGTTGGCGGCAGGCGCGCCAACCGCTTCCAGCGCCGCCATCACATCGGCCTTGGCATCATAGGCATCCACCGCTCTGGCCGCATGGCTCTCGGCCCAGTTGCGCACGGCATAATTGCCAAAGCGAATACCGGCGGCGATCATATCCTGCCCATCGGGCTTTGTGGAGCGAAATACAGGCCCAACCTCGCATAGCGCCGCATTCGGATAGCCGCGGTCATGGTTATTGGCCGCCGCGCGGATCAAATTCGGCAAGATGCTGGGGCGCATCTGGTCGATCTCGCTGCTGATCGGGTTGGAAACGGTCAAGGCATTGTCATTCGAGCCGAATAAAGCGGCCAGATCCTTGCTCATAAACGACCAGGTTACACATTCATGCAAACCGCGTGCGGCCAGCGCATTACGCGCCATACGAACGTTGGCAAGCTGGGACGTTTCCGCCGCCTGTGGCACTGCGCTATCGGCGCGTACGGATTCGCTTGGCAAGTGATCAAGCCCTGCCACGCGCATGATTTCCTCGGCCAGATCGGCGCGGCCATCGGTATCGGCGGCCCAGATATCCTGCCGCCAGGGCGGCACGCTCACCATATAATGATCGCCATGATTTTCACTGCCAAAACCAAGCGCATCCAATATGCCGACCTGATGATCTGCGGTGACGTTCATGCCGATCAGCTCTTCCACAAAATCAGGGTCGTGGCGCACCGTTTTTTCCCATGCGGGCACTTCGCCGGCCTGAACAATCTCGCTGGCCTTCCCGCCGCAAATATCCAGAATAAGGCGCGTGGCAATTTCCATCCCCTCAAAGGTGAATACGGGGTCAATCCCGCGCTCGAAGCGGTAGCGCGCATCGCTTTGAATATCATGCAAGCGCCCTGTTTTTGCGATACGTGCAGGCGTGAAATAAGCGCATTCCAAAAATACATCGCTTGTATTCTCATCCGTGCCCGAACTCTCCCCGCCGACAATACCGCCAAGGCCGAGCAAACCGCTCTCATCGGTGATGGCCACTTCCCCGCCCTCCAGCGTATAGGATTTATCATTCAAGGCATCAAAGCTCTCGCCCTTTTGCCCTTCACGGACAACAATATCGCCTTTCAGCTTGGCAACATCATACACATGCAAAGGACGGCAGAGATCAAGCGAAACAAAATTGGTGATATCCACCAGCGCCGAGATAGGGCGCAGACCAACAGCCTTCAGCAAGCGCTGCATCCATTCAGGTGATGGGCCGTTTTTGACCCCCTTGATCTGGCGGCCCAAAAAGAGCGGGCAGCCCTCTTTATCTTCTATTTTGACATTGACGGCGCAGGAAAATCCGCCTTTGACCGCCGCATTTTCCAGCGGCTTTAACGTGCCTAAACCTGAAGCCGCCAGATCGCGCGCAATGCCGCGCACGCCCGCGCAATCAACGCGGTTAGGCGTTAAATCAATACTGATTACGGGATCATCCATGCCGTATAACGCGGCAAAAGGCGTGCCGATTTCGGCATCTTCAGGCGCATCAATAATACCGTCATGGTCATCGGATATGCACATTTCGGATTCCGACACCAGCATCCCGCAACTTTCAACACCGCGGATCACACCTTTTTTAAGAACAGTATCCAGCCCCGGAATATAAGAGCCTTCAGGCGCGAATACAGCCCTCATACCAGCGCGGGCATTGGGAGCGCCGCACACAACCTGCACGCTTCCTTCTTCGGTTTTTACCGTGCAGACTTTCAAACGATCGGCATCAGGATGCTTTTCCGCCTTTTCAACATAAGCCACTTTAAAAGGCGCATACAGCTCAGCCGGATCATCAATTTCATCCAGCTCCAGCCCCAAAGATGTCAATTTCTCGCCGATTTCTTCCAAAGAAGCATCGGTATCGAGGTGGCGTTTTAACCAGCTTAGTGTAAATTTCATAATGCGCTCGTCAGTGTTTGATAGATTTTCAAGGCTTTATCTTTACCAGTTTTACAGGAAAACTCAACATTCTCGGGGCCTTATCCCTGAAAATTAATCATTCTTTAAGATTTGGTGATTATGCTAAAGAAAAAATTTATAAAACAAGATATAATAATGATAGAGGGTAATATTTTTGGCGGACACAGAGAATTTCACTGACGAAAATTTTCAAGCATTGGCAACGCGGGAAGACAGCTTAAGAGCCTCTGATGCGTTCACAGGCGTTTTAAACGATCTGGATGCCGGAAATTTTTCATTGGCGCATGAAGCGGCAGGCTTTAATGCACAAAGTTACATTCAAAATATTGCCGATCGAACTTTAAGCGGACGCTACACGCTGGAAGATATTATAGGTGCTTTGATCGCCAATGATTTTGCAGGCTTCAATCAGGCCTTGGCTCTTAATGATGAGCAGATCAATACCGCCCTTACAGACATTATCAATTTTGCGGATAATACATATCCCGGCATTGCAAGTTTTCTGCAAGCCAA
The DNA here is from genome assembly GCA_046541095.1 of Alphaproteobacteria bacterium. GTDB lineage: Bacteria > Pseudomonadota > Alphaproteobacteria > Micavibrionales > Micavibrionaceae > UBA2638. The sequence goes on along the minus strand of JBKHDZ010000051.1, from coordinate 6,342 downwards.
TCACGAGCCTTATGCGAACCTGCTTGCCCGGCAACATATAACAGAATTGGATAGTATTGTTGCCGAGAGAATTGGCGATTTTGAAAGCGGGCATATTGATGTGACCGACTATTTGCAAAGGTTGAGCAATCTGGATTTCACCGAAGAGCGCGCCGATCGTTTAAAAGAAATACTTCTGCATGATGAAGGGCAACTGGCCAGGTATTTTGCCTCTCAAGACAGCGAATTGATTAATCTTTATCTTACATGGCTTTTTGAAAAACTTGGCGAGAATGATCCCGATTTCATTACCGGCATTCGGGACCTCTCGCCGGAATTAGACCGTATCGGCTTTATGGCCGCCATTGATGTGCTATCGCCCGAAGATTTGTTGGCATTTGATAGCCAGAATGATGATCTCCTGGGCTGGCAGAAAATTCTGGATAACCGCGGCGAAGAAGATTGGCGCACTTACATTACCGAAGCTCTTGAAAACGATCACGGCGCCGCATTGCTGAATAACGAGCTTTTCTCGCAACTTATCCTGAATAGCGAGCATTTTTACGCGATTGCCGATATGTTTGCGGGAGCGGAAAGCGAAGATATTCAAAACACTCTCACACGCATATTGGAAATCAAAGATACGCTTGATCCATCTTTCATTGAAAAAGTAATGGAAACCTATCCCGATCTGGAAAGTTTCGTGCGCGAGCATATTCCAGCCTATGGGCAAAGCGAGTTGGAAGAAGCGCCGGAAACCGGCACGCTCGATTCCGCACCAGAAGGTGAACCTGAAGGCGAAGGCGCAGAATTACGACCCGAGGAAGCTGCGCCCGTTGAAGAGCCACCCGCGGAAGAGCCGCCCCCAAGGCCTGCAATTATGGATGGCCTTGTGCGGCCCGTTATTCCAGAGCGCGAGATCGAAGACAATGCGCAAACGCTGGAGGAAGATGTCACCACACAAAGCCCTGATGAAAGTATTCCTGCGCCGGAATATTCTTTGCAAACGCCAAGCGAGCCCAGAGATCCCGGCCATGCTTCTACATACGGCATTCCTGATGATACTATTGCAACGCCGCCGCCTGCAGAACCTGTAGTACAACCGGAGCCTGAGCCTGTAGTACAACCGGAGCCGGAAGCTGAGCCTGAGCCTGAGCTGGAAACTACGCCGCCGCCCTCGACCGCCGAACTCTTGAATGAAAACAGTGCAAGCCTGACCAGCCCGCGCTTTAGCGAATTTCTGGATGGGCGCGGATATCACAATGACAGCGATGGTTACACCGATTATGATGCCATCCGTGAAGTCTTCCAGCTTTGCGAGGAATTGGGCATCAGCAATGCCAATATTACGGCTATTCAAGAGCATATCGGCCAGCAGGAAAATATGATTTTAAAAACCGAGCCTGCTATTCGCGCTTTGAACGCCCGCAATGAGATATTAGAAAATGGCGGGGACGAGGTTGCCGCCGTGGCAGCATTCTTTGACCAGCTTACGGCAGAAGATTTCGTGCCGGATTTACAAAATTCGATTGATGATACCAGTGTCTATGATAAGGGCGAGCGCGATGCCACCTATCAGCAGGCTTTACGCTTTGATTCATAAAAAACATTAAAGCGGCTGTATAAACAGCGTGAAATTCATCTTCACCCCGATATTTTTATATAAAGCCTGCGCAGCCTCGTTATTGGCATCAGCCAGCCAGTAAAGACGCGCCCAGTTTTCGCTCTTCCCCCTTTTCACAACCTCCTCGACAAGGGCCCGCGCAATGCCTTGCTTGCGATAATTTTCCGCAACAAAAACATCTTGCATATAACATACAGGCTCGATTGCGCCGGTTGTCGCATGCAAAACATAATGCACAAGCCCCGCCATCTCGCCGTTTTTAAGCGCACATAAGCCATGGATTGGATAATCGCTGTCCATCAGGCGTTCCCATGTGGTCGTGGTCACCTTTTCATCGCGCTGCCAGAGATTATTGGCATCCCATAGAGGAAGCCAGCTTTGGAAATCGTTGGGTTGGAGCGGGCGGATGGTAAAGCTCATAACAATTTAAGTTACCCAAGCTCTATTTGATATTTCAATAATTCGTCGCCGCATTCGGGCGGTTGAGCGGATCAAAGCCGTAATGCTCCAGCCATCTGACATCGCTATCAAAGAAGGTGCGCAAATCGGGAATGCCGTATTTCAGCATGGAAATGCGCTCCAGACCCGTTCCAAAAGCAAAACCCTGATATTCATCGGGGTCAATGCCGCAATTCTTCAAAACATTGGGATGCACCATGCCCGAGCCTAGAATTTCCATCCAGCTTTGCTCTTCGCCGTTTTTGGCCGCGCCAAGACGCATGCCGCCATCCGGTTTTTTCACATAGCCGATATCAACTTCCGCGCCCGGCTCCACGAAAGGAAAGAAAGAGGGGCGGAAACGCACGGGCAAATCATCAATCTTGAAAAAGGCGCGCACGAAATCGGTCAAACAGCCTTTTAAATGGGCCATGGTCACGCCCTTGTCAATATAAAGCGCTTCCATCTGATGGAACATCGGTGTGTGCGTCATATCCCAATCCGAGCGGTAACAACGCCCGAAACAGATAATCTTGTGCGGCGGCTTGTTGTTTTCCATGTGGCGAATTTGTACGGACGAAGTATGCGTGCGCAAAACCTTTTTGGCTTTTTCAGGATCGTTTTCGCCCTTATCTTCGGGAAGGAAAAACGTATCCTGCATTTCGCGCGCGGGGTGGCCAATCGGGAAATTCAGCGCAGTAAAATTATGCCAGTCATCTTCGATATCCGGCCCTTCGGCGACGGAAAACCCCATACTTCCGAAAATGGCGACCAGCTCGTCAATCGTTTGCGACAGCGGGTGGATTTTGCCCTGACGATCAGGGCGCGTATCCAGCGTCATATCAATATGTTCGGTTGAAAGGCGCTGATCCATTTCCTGTTTCTTCAGGGCGCTTTCCTGACGTTTAATCAGATCGGCAATTTCATCTTTCAAAACATTCAAGGCTTGGCCCTTTGTTTTACGCTCTTCAGGGTCCATCTGCCCAAGCGTTTTCATAATGGCCGTGATGCGGCCTTTTTTACCAAGAACAGAAACACGCACCTCATCCAGCGCCTTTAAATCATTGGCCGCCGTAATTTCCTCGGAGAGTTCTTTTTTCAAGGTCGAAATATCGCTCATAATATTGTCCATAGTGAATGTCCTTATTGGAAGGCAGACTAGCACTCGTTTTTCAATATCTCAATCACATCTTTCATATTATGGACGAGAAAGTGCGGATTTGCGCCTTTCAAGCGGCGGGTGGAAAAATATCCGCCGCTTAAGGATATACATTTCAAGCCCAGCTTATGCGCAATTTCCGGCTCTTCGATACTATCGCCGATCAGCCACGTATTCTCCGCATGATAGCCGCGTTTGAGCATATAATCGGACAAGCGCTTGGGCTTTGTGGTTTGTTCCAAAACCGTATGCCCGTTTCCATTGCCGCAGACATGGGAAAAATAATGATCGATTTTCAGGCGCTCCAGCTGTTTTTCAATTTCGGGCGTCACATAATTACTTAATATCGTGCGGTCATAGCCACGCTCATCCAGCCATTTGAGCAAAGCCCGAAGACCGCTGCGCGTTCGCGCATTTTTGGCAAGGCTTGTATAAGCAGAATAAAAAATCTCGTTGGCTTCCTCGCGTTTTGCCAGAACGCTATCCACGCAGGCGCCGTTGCGTTTATAAAAATGGATAACCGGAAAATGGCAAGTTTCACGGTAGCGCTCAAGAGAAATCGGCTCAACATCAAAAAACTGCAAACATTCATTGGAAGCTTTCCAGCACGCCAGCGTGTCGGCCAGAATGGTGCCATTCCAATCAAATACGATAAGTTTTTTGTCTTTCATAGTTCACCCACCCTTTAATTTGACTATAAGGAAGATGGAGCATAGTTTAAACACATAAGAAAAACAGGGAAAAAATTATGCTCAATTCACTCATTAATAAATTTCGCGATGCGATGGCCTGGGAACAGATCAAAACCAATGGCATCAATATCTATTGGGAAAACAGCCGCACGGGCGATCGCATGAGCGTTAAACAAAAAAACAGTTTTCTTGGCATACAACATACTATTGGCTTTTCGCCCATTGACCGCAAATGGCTATCACAAGCCAAAGGCCGCGCTATTATCTGGGATGATAAGGGGCAAACCGTCATCGAGCATGATGATTTGCACAGGCTGGTTCAAAGACCGCCGCCACCAGCGCCACTTCCTTTGCCGCGCAATGCCAGATCCGCCGTACAAAAACCACAAGAAGAGCCCGAACAACCATAAAACCCGATACTGATTTTTGGATTTAATTACAGATCATTATCAATAACAAGTTTTAGATGGGCGCCGCGCGGTTTGGGGGCATCGTCTTCTTTTGTTTTCGGCGCCAAGGATTTTGCAGGGCCTTCAAATACGGCAGGTAATCCCTTTAGCCCTTCATCACGGCGCGCAACAAAGGCTTGCTCAAATTCCGGAGGCAAAAATTCTTTTCGGTCCGAACAATAATTCAAATGCTCGGCAATAACAGGATCGGCGATTAAATCAAGTATAGTATCTTGTTCCCGCCCTGCATCAGAGTTATCCGGATTTACATTATTTACAACAGCGAGTAACGCATCATCAGGGAAATAAGAAAGGGTAAGATTAAGCTCTTCAGCTCTGTTGGCCCCATGAATATGCAGGCTATGGCTCTGCTCGTTATAGGTCAGAATGAAATAAGTCGGCAGCTTTCCTTCCTGCAAAGTCATGCGGGCGAACATCGCACATTCAATTTTTTCTTTTGCCTCATCTTCGGGGGCCGCTAAAACCTTGATCATATTATGTATATCCCTTTTTCGATAAGGTAGCACTTCCACGATAAATAATTCAATAAAAAACCCGACATAAAGCCGGGTTTTAAAAATGGGTATATTTCTAGGCTTAAGCCGCTTTTTCGGCCTTTTTCAAGGCTTCCGTTACCTGTTTGGCAATATCGGCAAAGCCTTTTTCATCACGGATCGCAATGTCGGATAGAACTTTTCTGTCCAGCTCAATGCCTGTTAATTTCAAACCGTGCATAAACTGGGAATAGTTCATACCGTGCAAACGTGCGGCGGCATTAATGCGCTGGATCCACAAACGGCGGAAATCGCGCTTTTTATTGCGGCGGTCGCGATAGGCATATTGACCTGCCTTCTCAACAGCCTGTACGGCGGTTCTGAAACAATTCTTACGACGGCCGTAATAGCCTTTGGCTTGTTTAATGACTTTACGGTGTCTTGCGTGGGCTCTTGCCCCTCCTTTTACGCGTGCCATCTTATGCGTCTCCTTTATTCGCTATTGTTTTGCTCTTACGGGAGTAAGGCAGGAAATTTCTCAGAACAATACGGGCATCGGCATCACAAAGCGTTTGCAAACGGCGTGCTTTACGTTTCATCGATTTTGGTTTGTTCATTTGCATTTGGCGCATGAAAGACGGTTTCGCCTTTACCTTACCACTGGAGGTCACCTTGAATCGCTTCTTGGCACCGCTACGGGTTTTCATCTTCGGCATTTTTATCTCCTTGGTTTAGAAGGTTATCACAACAATGATCGAGGCAGCCGATACACTTATAAGCCAGATCATTTCACTAGAGTATGGGAGGTTATAACGCTATCCGCACGGGAAAATCAAGCTTTTTATCATTTACTTAAATATATTTTTCTACAAATTGCTGGATTTGAAAAATCATGGCCTTGCGGTGTTTATAATCCGGCAGGCCGTGTTCCCCGTCATGAAAGCTGGTAATTTCAAGGCGCTTGGAATTCATTTGCGCGCGCGCCACATCCAGCTGGCTGATCGGAACAATAGCGTCCTGCGTGCCATGCAAAATAAGTGTCGGCATCCGCACATCACGGATAGCATAGCCCAAATCCATTTTGCGCAACTCTTTTAGGAAAGTAACGCCCAGCCGTCTTTTTTTATGTTCTACATAGCCTTTATCCAGTTCGGATTGCGATATTTTACTAATCCCGAAAGCGCTCTTGCGATAGACATCCAGGTCCAGAACAGGCCAGAGCATAATAAGGCCAATGACATCCAGATCGGTATTCATAATGCTTAGGGCCGCGCCGATACCCTCTCCAACATAAATAAAACGCTCATACCCCTTGGATTTCGCCCAATACAACATGGTTTGAAAATCCTCGCACGCCGAGCCGATGGTAAAGTCCTCTTCTTTGCCATCACTTTCCCCGCAACCGCGATAATCAAAGCGCAAAATGTGAAAGCCTTTATCGCCCAGAATAAATTCGATTTCGCCGAACAAATCATTATGCGCGGTTTTTTGCCCCGGAAATCCGTGG
>JBKHDZ010000050.1:0-12437 GCA_046541095.1 Alphaproteobacteria bacterium | reverse complement strand
TAGAGAAAATTATCGAAACAATTTGCGATGAAATTACAGATGCGCTGGTTCGCGGTGATCGCGTGGAACTGCGCGGTTTTGGAGCATTCTCTGTAAAACACCGCGATGCCCGCACAGGCCGCAATCCGCGCACTGGCGAAGTGGTTCATGTCGAAGCAAAGCGCCTCCCCTTTTTCAAAACCGGAAAAGGCCTGCGCGAACGCCTGAATGGAGAGGGTGAATGATCGCCCTGATTCGCTGGGTTTTCGGATTTATTATTGCTCTGTTTTTTGTATTCTTTGCGGCCTTTAACCGCCAGATTGTAACATTACATTACTCCCCGCTGAATGACCCGCTGGAATTGCCATTATTTGCTATCGTGCTAGGCTTCTCCGCGCTGGCATTCATGGTTGGGGCGGCCACGGTCTGGCTGAGTGATGGAAAAATAAGGCGCGAGCGCCGCGGTTTACGCCGCCATGTCAAATCACTGGAAAAGGAATTGGACCGAACCGAAAAAAGCCCTAAAACACAAGATAATCCGCTCTTCCCCTCTTTACCGAAAAACTAACACTCCCATGCCCAAACCTCTTATATACTGCGCCATAGATACAGGCGATCTGGATCACGCCATTACCTTATCAAAGGCAATCAGCCCCCATTGCGGCATCAAACTGGGCATGGAGTTTTTCAATGCCTTTGGACCGCAAGGAATTGAAACCGTGCTTGAAAGCGCGCCTGATGCCAGCTTGTTCATTGATCTTAAATACCATGATATCCCGAATACGGTGGCGGGAGCAGTGCGCTCTATCTGCACGCATTTTGCACCGGATTACCTCAATGTCCATGCCAGCGGTGGCCGCGCCATGATGGAAGCCGCCCAGAACGCCTGTGAGAGCATATCCAAGGGCAAAACCAGTCTTCTGGCCGTTACCATCCTGACCTCTTTAGAAGAACAGGATTTGCGCGAGATTGGCTATCAAGGCAATACGGCCGAGCAAGTTAAAAACATGGCGCAGTTAACACAAGCAAGCGGCTTGGCCGGCGTGGTTTGTTCCAGCCATGAAATTGCGATGTTACGTGATGCTTGCGGCACAGACTTTGTTTTGATGGTGCCGGGTATTCGCGCGCAAGGAAACGCGCAAGGCGATCAAAAGCGGGTCATGAGCCCGCCAGAAGCGGTTCAATTAGGAGCCACTCACCTTGTGATTGGCCGCCCCATTACCCAAAGCGCTGATCCGGGCAAAACCGCGCAAGAGATCATGAAAGCGCTTACATGACATCTGTTAAAATCTGTGGCCTGAAAGACCCCGAGAATTTACAAGCCGCCTGCAAAGCGGGTGCGCGCTTTGTCGGCTTTGTTTTCTACCCGCCTTCACCGCGCCATGTTGACTTTGAAATTGCCTGGAATCTGGCACGCGCTGTTCCTACCGGGGTGCGCTCTGTCGGACTGTTTGTGAATCCAACTGATCAAGAATTAGACCATATTTTAACAGGCATACAGCTTGATATGATCCAGCTGCACGGCGATGAAAGCCCGGGCCGCGTGGCCGAAATTAAAGCGCGTTATAATATGCCCGTGATGAAGGCCATCCGTGTGGCCAGCCCCGATGATCTTCAAAATATTGAAGGCTTTGAAGCGGCGGCGGATTGGCTTCTTTTCGATGCAAAACCGCAAAATGCCTATTTACCGGGCGGCACAGGGCATTGTTTTGATTGGAATATTTTAAAAAACCGCACATTCAAAAAGCCGTGGATGCTGGGCGGGGGCATGCATTCAGATAATATTGCCGAAGCTTTATCCATGTTATCCCCGATAGCCGTGGATGTGTCCAGCGGCGTTGAAATCGCACGCGGGCAAAAAGACACTGAAAAAATCAAAGCCTTTATCCAAGCCGTAAAAAACGCGCCTTAAAAAAAAATCATTTTTTTGGGAAACCTTTTTTATGGCCCGTGCGTAAGAATAAGTACAAAAACGAGGAGTGCTCCCTGCCCCTGCTGGCATAGCTGAGAGATTTATCCTTGGAACTTGTTTGGTAATACAAATAAGGATTGTTTTTAGCCCCGTTCAATTCTTCAGTTAATTGAACGGGGCTTTTTTTGTGCGTTTATTCTCGCATTTTTATAAAAACCGCGTTATAAAATGCCACCATGACCAAGCCCACTTCCACACCCAATTCTTACCGCAATCAACCCGATGAACGCGGGCATTTCGGCCCCTATGGTGGCCGTTATGTAGCCGAAACCCTGATGCCGCTGATTTTATCGGTTGAAAAAGCCTATCATGAAGCCAAGAATGACCCTGATTTTTGGGACGAATTCCACGATCTGGCCAAAAATTATATTGGCCGCCCGTCCCCGCTTTATTACGCCAAAAGCACGACCGAGCATTTGGGCGGAGCAAAAATCTACTTCAAGCGCGATGAGTTAAATCATACCGGCGCGCATAAGATCAATCACTGTATCGGTCAGGTTCTTTTGGCCAAACGCATGGGCAAAACCCGCATCATCTGTGAAACGGGCGCAGGGCAGCATGGCGTTGCAACAGCCACTGTTTGCGCCTTGTTTGATCTACCCTGCACCGTATTCATGGGCGCCAAGGATATGGAACGTCAAAAGCCCAATGTATTCCGCATGAAACTTCTGGGCGCCGAAATACGCGGCGTGAGCGATGGCTCGGCTTCGCTAAAAGATGCCATGAACGAAGCCCTGCGCGATTGGGTTACAAATGTGCATGATACCTATTACATTATCGGCACGGTGGCTGGCCCGCATCCTTTTCCGGCTATGGTGCGCGATTTTCAAAGCGTTATCGGTAACGAATTGCGCGATCAAATGATGGATGTTGAGGGGCGCCTGCCTGATACGCTGATAGCAGCCATAGGTGGAGGTTCAAATGCGATGGGCTTATTCCACCCCTTTTTGGATGAACCCTATGTACAGATGATTGGCGTGGAAGCAGGGGGCCTAGGCGTTGACACAGACCAACATGCCGCCAGCCTGAACGGCGGTAAGCCCGGCGTATTACATGGTATGCAAAGCTACTTCCTGCAAAATGAAGACGGGCAAATTCAAGAGGCACACTCCATATCCGCAGGGCTGGATTACCCCGGCATTGGCCCGGAACATGCCTGGCTGTTTGATAAGCGCCGCGTCAATTACGTATCTGTGAGCGATGAAGAGGCTTTGGAGGCTTTCCAGCTCTGCGCAAAGCTGGAAGGAATCATCCCGGCTCTGGAGCCTGCCCATGCCTTTGCGCATCTGTGCAAAATAGCCCCTGATTTGCCGCAAGATCATCTTCTGGTCATGAATATGTGCGGGCGCGGCGATAAGGACATTTTTACAGTGGCTGAAAAGCTGGGGGTGGAAATTTAATGAGCGGCTACGAAGTCAAAGCGGGATTGGCCGAAATCGATGCTTTTGATGTCATCGGCATTTCCGTGCGCACCGACAATACAAAAGGCACAGAAGATATCAATAAACTCTGGGAGCGTTTTTTCTCCGAGAGCACGGGGCAATTTATTTCCGACAAGGTTAATGATAATATTTACGCCGTTTATCATGATTACGAGGGCGATCACGAATCCCCGTATCGCCTGACAATCGGATACCGCGTCAAGCCAGAGGCACAAACGCCTGCGGATATGACCCGCATTGCGGTAGCCGATCAGGATTACGCCGTCATGAGTGCAGCAGGCGAGCAACCCAAAGCGCTGATCGAAACCTGGCAAGCGATATGGTCGGGCGATTTACCGCGCAGTTTTAAAACAGATTTCGAGCTGTATGGCCCACGATTTTTCGAAGATGGCATTAATGAAGTCCTTGTTCATATAGGAATAGAACCATGAGCCGCATCGCGCAAACATTCAAGGCTTGTAAAAAAGAAGGCCGCAAAGCACTTGTCAGCTTTATTACGGCGGGTGATCCAAATTACGAAACATCGCTTGACGTGTTAAAAGCCCTTCCCCAAGCAGGCGCCGATATTATTGAGCTTGGCATGCCATTTGCCGATCCCGGTGCGGACGGGCCAGTGATCCAGCTGGCGAACCAGCGCGCCCTTAAAAACGGTGCAAATATGACCCAGACTTTGCAGATGGTACGTGATTTCAGGGCTGATAACCAAGACACACCAATCGTTTTAATGGGATATTACAATCCGGTTCTTGCCTATGGTCTTAAAAGGTTCACTAGCGATGCAAAACAGGCCGGCGTGGATGGTTTTATTATTGTTGATCTGCCGCCCGAAGAAGATCAGGAACTGCGCAGTCTTTGTAATAAATACGGACTTGATCTTGTGCGCCTGGTTACGCCCACAAGCGATAAGGAACGCCTGAAAATATTATTGGATGGGGTTTCAGGGTTTTTATATTACGTGTCGATTACAGGGGTTACAGGCGCGGCAAAACCCGATCTAAACGCGATTAAGCCTCATCTTGACGATATTCGCGCGCTTACGAATTTACCGATTGCCATTGGCTTTGGCATTAAAACTCCGGATGATGCCGCCCATATGGCGCAAATTTGCGATGGCGTCGTTGTGGGCTCTTCTATTGTACAAACCTTGTCAAAGGCACAAGAAAACAAGGCCGGTGAGGAAGTCGCCGCGCTTGTGCGCTCTTTAAAGAACGCGCTTTAAACTTGACATCAGCGCCTATTATTTGCGATTTTAGCAGGCTAAAAACAAGAAAGTGATGTGACCCATGAACTGGCTCAGCAATTTTATCCGTCCCAAGATCAATTCCTTTACCCAGCAACAAAAGGAAGTGCCGGATAATCTATGGCAAAAATGTCCGGCCTGCGAAGGTATGCTTTTCCACCGTGATCTGGAAGAAAGCATGAAGGTCTGTTATCACTGCGGCCATCATCTGCGCATTAGCGTCAAAGAACGCCTGAAAATCATGTTTGATAAAGGCGAATATAGCTTGATTAATCTTCCCCCTGTGGCGCTTGATCCCTTGAAATTCAAAGACCGCAAAAAATATACAGACCGCTTGAAAGAATCCCAGAATAAAACCGGCCTGAAAGACGCCATTACTCTTGCCAAAGGCAAAATTGGCGGCCAAAAGGTTGTTATAGCCGCCTTTAATTTCTCTTTCATGGGCGGCTCTATGGGTATGGCCGTGGGAGAAGGCATTGTGAAAGGCGCTGAAGAAGCGGTCAAAGAAAAAGCCGCCTTTATTGCAATACCGTCCTCCGGCGGCGCGCGGATGCAAGAGGGTATGTTATCGCTCGTGCAAATGCCGCGTTCTATTATCGCCGTAGAAATGGTGAAGGATGCCAAATTGCCGTATATCGTTTTATTAACAGACCCGACAACAGGCGGCGTTAGCGCGTCTTTTGCGATGGTGGGTGATTTCCATCTGGCCGAGCCGGGTTCGACAATCGGCTTTGCTGGCCGCCGCGTTATCGAGGAAACCGTGCGCGAAACCCTGCCTGATGATTTCCAGACAGCCGAATATCTACTGGAACATGGCATTGTCGATATGGTGGTGCCGCGCGGGGAATTACATGACACTCTATCCAAACTCCTGAACCTCGTTATGAACCGCAATGCCGGATCAAAAGGGGCCACGCGCACTAGTAATGATGAGGGTAATACCAAATCACAACCCAAAAACGTGGATGACAAAAGTTCAGACAGCTCTTCCACGAACAAAAAAGCCGCCTGATTAAGCGTCCCTGCATAACATACTGCCATGTATCAGGCCGATATAACCCATCAAAACAAGGCTCTTCAAACCAAGCTGGAGAGCCTTTATTCGTTGAACCGCGGCAAGCATATTGATTTATCCTTTCGCCCGCCTTATTTGGATTTGCTTAACAAGCTGGGCAATCCACAAGAGCATTTGCCCCCTGTCATACATGTTGCAGGAACCAATGGCAAAGGGTCAACCATTGCCATGCTGCGCTCTATTTTATGTGCGGCTGGATATAAAGTGCATGTTTATACCTCTCCCCATTTGCGCCAATTCAATGAACGCATTGTTCTCGCAGGCGAGATGATTAGCGATGATTATCTTGAAGCACTGATTGATGAGGCGCTGGCTTTAAACAAAGATGCGCCCATTACATTCTTTGAAATTACTACGGCTATAGCCTTTACGGCATTCATGCGCGTGCCGGCTGACATTGTTTTGCTGGAAGTTGGGATGGGCGGAAGGCTGGATTGCACTAACATTTTATCAAAACCATACGTATCGTTAATTAACCGCATTTCAAAAGATCATATGGAATATCTTGGTAACAGCCTGCCCGAAATAGCAAGAGAAAAAGCGGGTATCATTAAATATGAAACACCATGTATCATTGGCTATCAGGCTTGTGAAAACTCGCCAATAACAGCCAAAAGCATTGTTGATGTTTTTGTGGATGAAGCGCGGGATAAAAATGCGCCCCTTTATTGCGCGGGTCAGGACTGGAGCGTTGAAAATCGGCAAGATGGATTTTACTTCACCACACAAGATAAAAAAGATTTTTACCCGCACCCCAATCTTATCGGTCCCCACCAAATTGAAAATGCGGGCTTAACGTTAGCTACCCTCGATCTTTTGCAAGATGAATTTCCCCTTACCAAAGATGCCATACAAAGCGGCCTGCAAAACATTCATTGGCCCGGCCGGCTGGAGCGTATTTACAAAAGCCCCTTAAATGATCTTCTCGGCGAAAATGATGAGCTATGGTATGATGGCGGTCACAATGATAGCGCTGGCATGGCTCTGGCAAAGCAACTCCAAATATGGCAACGTGGTAATCTTTTAAAAACACATCTTGTGCTCGGCATGAAGGCGGACAAAAACCCGCAAGATTTTTTAACGCCCCTTTTGCCCTACATTGAAACGCTGAGCCTAACACGGGTCAATGATATTGGGCCTTGTATCACCAAGGAGCATATTGAACCCTTTTTGAAAAGCCATGACATTCCATTTCTTGGAGAAAACGATAATGTAAAAATAGCTATAAAAGATCTTACGAGGCACGCATCAAATACAGATGAGCCAAAACGCATCTTGATTTGCGGTTCATTATATCTGGCCGGGCAAATTTAACAGCAATCCAATCGCCTACTCTGTGCGCCCTCCACCCTTATCTTTGCTTTTGCCACAAAAAGACGCTATTGCCGCTCCTAATCTCGCCAAAGTCTTGCCAAAATATGCTTTTCTATTCACAGTAGTTTTAAGGAAGTAAAAGCAGAGGACAAAAATGGCAAAAAATATAATATTGGTCGATGATGACAGAAATATCCTCACATCCGTATCCATGGCGCTGGAAGCCGAAGGATACGCAGTTAAAACCTTTAATGACGGTGAAGCCGGTTTAAAAGGTATTCTAGATAATAATCCCGACCTCGTTATTCTAGACATTAAAATGCCGCGTCTGGACGGGATAGAAGTCTTAACCAAACTTCGTGAAAATTCCAGCGTTCCTGTGATATTCCTGACCTCCAAGGATGATGAGGTGGATGAGGCCATCGGTCTTCGCATGGGTGCCGATGATTATATTACCAAGCCGTTTTCCCAAAGGCTTTTACTGGAACGCATCAAGGCCCTGCTTCGCAGGCAAAGCCTTATGAATGTGCCGCAAGAAAGCGCGCAAAAAGCGCAAGATAAAATCGTGCGCGGCAATCTTGTTTTAGATGATGCAAGGCATTTATGTACCTGGAAAGGCAAACCTTTAAATCTGACCGTAACCGAATATCTGCTCATTAAGGCTCTCGCGATACGCCCCGGCCATGTTAAAAACAGAGATCAGTTGATTGATACGGCATATGGTGAGAATATTTATGTCGATGATAGAACAATAGATTCCCATATAAAACGTGTCAGAAAAAAATTCAAAACCCTTGATCCCGAATTCTCCCAGATCGAAACACTCTATGGAATCGGATATAAATACAAAGAAGAAAGCTGATCGTTCTTTAGCAAATGCGAAAGCCGAAGGAAGCATGCGCTCTAAAGGCAGCCCTCCAGATCTGGATCAGATTCTGGATTTATACTGGGGCGGTACGGAAAGACGCATCACAGGCCTCACCCTTCGCATTATTGCGGTAAACGCAGTTGCGCTTCTTATATTGCTTTTGGGGATATTATATCTCGGCCAATCGCAAAACAGTCTGATCGAAGCCAAGCTTGAAACTTTTCAGGCCGAGGTAGAACTCATTTCAGCGGCCCTCTCCGAAGGCGCTGTCGAAGAGTACCAGATTGATGGAGAAAATATTCTGGACCCGCCTTTGAGTATTCTGGCAATCAATCCCGATTTGGCCGTAAAGATGGTCAGGCGGTTATCAAAAAGCATGGATAAGCGGATTCGCCTTTTTAATGAAAGCGGAATAAAGATAGCCGATTCCCATGTCCTTACCGGCCCCGGCGGAAAAGTGCAGATCGTGGATTTGAACCCGCCAAATGATGGGTTATATACAATCCAGATTTTGAAAGATGTCACAGCAACACTTATTAGTTTTCTGCCAGACAGGCGTATTTTGCCCCAATATCCGGACGATAATATTCAAACAGCGCAAGATAATCTGGATACCGTTGATGCCATGATGGGCAAAATCAGCATTTCTGCCTGGACCAATGAAAATAACCGCATTTTTCTATCCGCCGCCGCTCCCATAATGCAAGATAGACAAATACTCGGCAGTGTTCTTCTTACCCGGGTGGCCACAGACATCGAAGACGGTGTCATTGCCGTCTGGTTTGATATTCTACGCGTTTTTGTTGTCACCTTGACCTTGACAATTTTGCTATCCATATATTTATCGGGCGCCATTGCAAGGCCGCTGAAAAAACTGGCAAGAGCGGCGGAAAAAATCAGAAGCGATCACTCCAGAAATACAGAAATACCTGATTTCAGCTATCGCCACGATGAAATTGGCGATCTTTCGGTTGTACTGCGTGATATGACCGAAGAATTATCCAAAAGAATGTCGAGCATCGAAAGCTTTGCGGCAGACGTAGCACATGAGTTGAAAAACCCTTTAACCTCTCTTAAAAGCGCCATTGAAACCCTGATGATAGTAAATAAAAAAGAAGACCGCGCAAAACTTTTAAAAATCATCACCCATGATATTGAAAGGCTGGACCGCCTTATAACGGATATCTCTCGGGCTTCAAGGCTTGATACGGAAATGTCCCGCGAAAGCATGGAACGCTTGAACATCAAGGATATATTATTTCAAATTTTGGAAATGTACCGCGATCCTTTAGACCGTGAAGACAATTTGCTTATCTCCAAAGCCACGAGCATCAAAACTGATAACGACGTACACATCATTCTGGATACGGGCAATGAAGAAGATCAGGATTGTTTTATCATTGGCAATGAAGGCCGCCTGACACAGGTCTTTCAGAACATTTTGAATAACGCGCTTTCTTTTTCAAGACCGGGCGGCATTATTAGAATTGAAGTTGCACGGCGCTTAAATGCGGTTATTGTAAGCATCGAAGATGAAGGCCCCGGCATTCCCCCGGCAAAACTGGGCACGATTTTCGAGCGCTTTTATTCCGAAAGGCCGAAATATGAAGAATATGGTCAGCATTCGGGGCTGGGCCTTTCTATCTGCAAACAGATAATAGAAGCCCATCAGGGCCGCATCTTTGCAGAGAACCGAAAAGATTTATCCGGTAAAATTCTGGGCGCAAAATTTACCGTAATTTTAAGCCGAATTGAGCCATGATCCACGATAAAAAAAACGATATCTACATTATTACAGGCTATTCCGGCGCGGGCATGTCATCCGTATTAAAAACGCTGGAAGATATGGGGATTGAAGTTTTTGATAACTTCCCTCTCACGCTGGTTGCGCCCTTAATGGACAATGCGGAAAGCAAACATAAAAAAATTGCCATCGGTATTGATACAAGAACCAGAGGGTTTTCACCCGAGGCCGTACTGGAAACCACGCAAAATTTAAACGCTCATCTTATTTTCATTTCCTGCGAAGATAACGAGTTGCAAAGACGTTACACCGAAACACGCAGGCGCCACCCTCTGGCCAAGGAAAAATCTGTCAGATACGGCATTCAGGCCGAACATAAAATTCTGGACGAGCTGAAACGCAAATCCGATCTTATATTGGATACCACAACAATGTCCGTGCATGATTTACGCCATGCTTTGGAAGGGCATTTTAATGTAAAACCCCAATCCGAGCTGACAATTACACTTATGTCCTTTGGTTTTAAATACGGCATACCGCGCGAGGCCGATATTGTAATGGATGTGCGTTTTTTGAAAAACCCGCATTGGGAGCCTGATTTGAAACCTAAAACGGGCCTCGATAATGATGTGGGGAAATATATTCAAAGCGATGACATGTTCGAGCAATTCTTGCACAATTTTAAAGCGCTCATCGAACCCTTATTGCCGCGCTACGCTTATGAGGGCAAAAAATACTTTACCATTGCCATAGGCTGTACAGGCGGCCGCCACCGCTCGGTTTATACAGTTGAAAACCTTGCAGAGTGGCTCAGAGAAACTGGCTCACTGACCCATATTGAACATCGCGATATTGAGAATTAAAAGCCGGGCGTAACCGGGTTAATTTCTGGAGTTACGGAAGGTGATGTGTCTTTTGGCATTGCATCACATACTTCGGCAAACTTACTACAAATTTCGGAAATATCTAATTTACTCATTTAAAACACCTCTATCTATTACCATTATCGCATTTTCTTGCGAAACCCCGGTTCCGTCATGGGTGCGGAAAATCACCTTTTGGTGTGTATCCTCAGGCTTCACAGGAATTATAGTAAACAAAATCCGCGCATTTGTCAAAGTTGAGAGGTCAATCGTACGCTTGCGTTTGTTCATAACAGCCATCAAATTCATGAGGCGCTTTTCGGTTAATTCTATTTCTTCGTCTAAATCCAGCACCGTATAATCGCCGATCGGCTCGTAATCATTTTTCCCGTCTTTATATTGGCAAATAAAATAGGACCGCTCCACATCGGGCTTTTTGCGGTAAATAAACTCCGGTTTTTCCGATTCTTCGTTGAAATCACCAACAGCCATGATAAATTCCTTCAAAATCAAAGCATTTTTGCGTTTTAGACCTTGATTATTGTTCCATAAGAGTAAAGAATTCGCAAAGATTTAAAACTTTAAGGAGAGACCTTTATGACTGCCAAGCCGCAAGCCGTTGAAAATGACTACAAAGTAAAAGATATAAGCCTCGCCGATTGGGGGCGGAAGGAAATTGAGCTGGCAGAAGTCGAAATGCCGGGTCTGATGGCCACGCGCGAAGAATACGGCGCCAAGCAACCTTTGAAAGGTGCACGCATTGCCGGATGTTTGCACATGACAATCCAGACCGCTGTTTTGATTGAAACACTTCAAGCTCTGGGCGCGGAAGTGCGCTGGAGTTCTTGCAATATCTTCTCCACGCAAGATCACGCCGCCGCCGCGGTGGCCGCAAAGGGAACGCCCGTATTCGCATGGAAAGGCGAAACCGAAGAAGAATATGAATGGTGCATCGAACAAACAATCAAAGGCCCGGATGGCTGGACACCCAATATGATTTTGGATGATGGCGCGGATTTATCGTTGATGGTGCATGATAAATACCCTGAATTATTCGAAGAAATCAAAGGCATTTCCGAGGAAACCACTACAGGGGTCTTGCGTTTAGCCGAACTTGCCAGAAAAGGCCAGCTCTTATGTCCGGTTATCAATGTGAATGATTCTGTAACCAAATCCAAATTCGATAACAAATATGGCTGCCGCGAATCTTGCGTCGATGCCATTCGCAGAGCCACCGATGTCATGATGGCCGGTAAGGTTGCCATGGTCTGCGGCTATGGGGATGTCGGTAAAGGTACAGCCGAATCTCTGAAACAAGCAGGTTGCCGAGTCAAAGTATCCGAAATTGACACGATTTGCGCGCTGCAAGCCGCGATGGAAGGCTATGAAGTGGTCACAATGGAAGATGCCGCCCCTGTGGCCGATATCTTTGTTACGACAACAGGCAACAAAGATGTGATTACCATGGATCACATGCGCGAGATGAAAGACAATGCCATTGTCTGCAATATCGGTCACTTCGATAACGAAATTCAGACCCAGCCTCTGCGCAATTTAAAATGGACCAATATCAAACCACAGGTGGACCAGATTGAATTCCCATCGGGCAAGCGCATTATCCTGCTCGCCGAAGGCCGCCTTGTTAATCTGGGCTGCGCAACGGGGCATCCCTCTTTTGTGATGAGCGCATCTTTCACCAACCAGACACTGGCCCAGATTGAACTTTGGACGAATTCTACGGCCTATGAGAACAAGGTTTATGTTCTGCCCAAACATCTGGATGAAAAAGTGGCCGCCCTGCACCTTGAAAAAGTCGGCGCCAAATTAACCGAGCTTTCCGCCGAACAAGGCGAATATATCGGCGTTCCAATTAAAGGGCCTTTCAAAGGCGATGCTTACCGCTATTAAGCGCAAAAGATACAATATATGTTATCATCAGC
>JBKHDZ010000049.1:0-12858 GCA_046541095.1 Alphaproteobacteria bacterium | reverse complement strand
CCCTTGAACAGAATCAGATGGCTGAAGGGGCGTATTACGGCGTTGCGCGTACCAGCCGCGTTAATTTGAATTCGACCGATGATTACGGCATTACCCGTATCGGGATGGCGCTGGCCGCGCGCAGCTTTGATAAAGGCATGGTTGCTCCTGTTTTGTGGTATCTGATTGCGGGGTTCAGCGGCGTTTTTGTTTATGCGGTCATTGCGGGGCTGGCCTGGCGATTCGGCAAAGACGGCTTTACAAGCGGTTTTGGGGCTGTGCCTTTGGCGCTTGAAAAATTGCTGGGTTTTATTCCCTCTATTCTAAGCGCGGTTTTGATGAGTCTGGCCAGTATCATTACGCCAACCGCCAGCATTTTTAAAAGCATGGCCTCGTGGTTTTCTCATAGAGCGCCTTATGAGCAGGGCGGTTTGCCCTTAACCGCGATGGCATGGACGCTGAATGTAACATTGGGCGGCGCTACACAGGATTTAAACGGCAGTAGTTTGAAAAATGAATGGGTGGGGCCGAAAAACGCCACTGCCAAAAATGATCATAAGCATTTGCGCCGCGCACTGTATATTAATGTGGTGGCGCATTTGCTGTTTATTGCAGCGCTATTGGGGGCCTATATCTCGGCAGGGATATAATATTTACCAATAATGCTTGACTTCTATATGCGCTTTGGACTATTTTGCGCCTTCGGAATAAAACTTACTAGAATAAGGATAGCTGAAATGAGCCGTCGTTGTATGATTACAGGAAAAGTTGCGATGAGCGGAAACAACGTATCGCACGCCATGAACAGAACTCGTCGTAAGTTCAATGTCAACGTTCAGGATACAAGCCTGTTTAGCGTTGCTTTGAATAAATGGATCAATGTGAAAGCCTCTGCGGCAGGATTGCGCACTGTTGAGCACAAGGGCGGATTTGATGAGTTTTTGAAAACAACTGCTAAAACCAAGCTGGCTCCTGAACTGCGCGGCTATAAGGCGCAAGTGGAAAAGGCTCTGGCCGAAAAAGCTGCTTAAGTTTTCGTTTTTAAGGTTATTATAAGCCCGCCGGTTTACGCTTGGCGGGTTTTGTTTTTTGACTGCCGTCATTGCACAGTTTATCCATTCAATGGCGCGTAAGTGGAAATGATCAAAAATGCTGAATTACCCCAATTTTGACTTTAACATACATTATCAAGACCCGCAGAGTAGAGCGCGTTTAGGCACGCTCAAAACCCCGCATGGCGAGATTGAAACGCCGAACTATATTTTTTGCGGCACAAAGGCCGCCATTAAAGCGCTCAGCCCCGCCCAGATGGTTGAGGCGCAAACCGATATTATTCTGGCCAATACCTATCATCTTATGTTGCAGCCGGGCGCGGATTTGATCGAGAAAATGGGGGGCTTACATCAGTTCACAGGCTGGCATGGCCCTATGCTGACCGATAGCGGAGGCTTTCAGGTGTTCTCGCTGGGCGAGGGAACAATGGCCAATGAGATTAAGGGCAAGAAATCAGGCGGCGGTGATGGTAACCGCAATCAAAATCTTTTAAACATTACCGAAGAGGGAGCCACATTCCGCTCTTATATCGACGGGCGCAAAATTCATTTAACGCCTGAATATGCAATGGATATCCAGCGCAAGCTGGGTGCGGATCTTCTGATGCAATTTGATGAATGCACGCCTTATCATGTGGACAAAGACTATACCGCCCGCTCAATGGAGATGAGCATTCGCTGGGGCGATCGCTCGCTGGCACAATTTGCCCGCCATGATAATGGCGCGCAAGCCGTGTATGGTATTGTGCAAGGCGGCGTGCATGAAGATTTACGCCGTTATAGTGCTGCCTATACCAAAGACCGTCCGTTTTTCGGAACGGCTGTGGGCGGCTGTCTGGGTGGTACGGAAGAGGAAATGTATAATGCCTGCCTCTGGTCGCTGGAAGATTCTGCAAATGAACGCCCTGTGCATTTTCTGGGTATAGGCAAGATCAAGGATGTTTTTACCTTTGTTCGCCTTGGGATTGATACTTTTGATTGCGTGATTCCCACGCGCCTTGCCCGTCATGGGGCTGCATTTTTGAAAGGACAGCCGGGAGAAACTATCAATTTGAAAAATGCCCGCTTTAAAGACGATCCGGAGCCTTTGGATCCACGCATTGATTTGCCATGCTCCAACTATTTCTCCAAAGCCTATATCCACCATTTGTTAAAGGCCGGAGAGATTTTGGGGATGCAGATATTGGCTCAGCATAATGTGGCGACAATCAACATGCTGATGCGTGAAGTGCGGGTCGCAATAAAAAGCGGAACCTTAGCCACGCTCGAAAAAGAATGGCTCGGCGGTTAAGAAGCGCATTTCTTTTAAGAAAATCTTGTCAATTTACGCTATACTATAAATGTAGGGAAAGATTAGCGAGGGCATTTTCTTGAATACTACCGATGTCAATTTACAGGCTTTAAGTTCCGTTCTGGATGAATATGCCGCATGGTACGGTGAATTGCTGGCCTGCCTTTTCTATCCGCAGCAAAAGGCTTGCGAAGGGCTTGATAAAATTCATGTGGTTTTTAAGCAATGGTTGCAGGAAACCAAGAATAGGGATGTTCTGGATATGGGGTATCTGGCGCGCATTGAAAATATTCACACCGATCTTGTGGGCATATCCAATGCTCTGGTTTCCCATGTTATACAAAATAAAACACCGCCTGATTTTCAGTCTTTTGAAAAATTATCGGCTGTGTTTGAAGAGTTTGTCAATCACATGCGCAGGCTGGAAAAAGACAGCGTTCTTGAGGATTCAGGCATTGATGTTTTAACGGGGCTGCGCAGTAAAAAAACTTTGTATCCTGATCTGGCCATGGAAATGGAACGCCTGGCCAGACGCGGCAAACCGTTTTGTCTGGCACTGGCGCGTATTAACGATTACGAATTGATTGTCAAAAAGCAGGGGCGCGAAGCCGCGCGCGGTTATACAAGAATGGTGTCGTCTTTGATCAAAAAAAGTATGCGCTCTTTTGATGACGGGTATCGTATGGGCAATGGTGAATTTGTTTTAAGCCTGAAACAGGCCGATATGCAAGGCGGTATTGCCGCGCTGGAGCGTTTGAAGAAAAGCCTGGAGGGCGAAGAAATTACAATCAATTTTGATGAAGGGCCTAAAATTCTGACCATGTCCTGCTGTATTGCGGAACCTTTGCCTGATGACGATTCTGAAATTTTGATTGCCAATTTGCGCGAAGATTTGCTGGGTATTGAAGAACAGGATAAAGGGAGCGTATTGCAATATCAGGAATTGAGCGATCTGGAGCGTTTTATTCAAGAGCAAATGCACTGATCTTTTTTCTGAAAAGATATTTTTCACTAAAAACTTTTTCAATTACCTTTATACTTAGGGCAGGACCTATTAATTTTGCAAAGGCCAACCGGGCAGAACCATGACATCCATCGATATTGACCACAATACAATTTTCCAGAATATGCCGGTGCCGCGACTCATTCTGGAATACCGCGAGCCCGGGCAGTATGTCGCATTGGCGGCCAATGATCAGGCGCTTAAATATTTCAATCACAGCGCTGAGCAGGTTGTTGGCTACCCGATCGAAGATTTTATGGATCACGAAAATGCCAGACATTTCGAGCAGACTTTCGAAGTGTGTTTGGCGAAAAAGCGCCTTGTAACTGTGCAGGCCCTGCCGGGTGTGCCGGGTAATATTCGTGTCTATAATTTTATTGTATCTCCCGTGATGGATGCTCAAGGCGAAAAAATTCTATATCTGGATGTATTGGGCCAGCCTGATGTGTCCGATCAATCTATTCTGCAGCGCGAGCGCGATGATGCCATTATGCTGTTAACCTCCGTTTTCGATGTCAGTGAAATCGGCATTGTGGTTTCGGATTATCATGGCCGCATTGTCAGAGTGAATGATGCCTTTATACGCATTTACGGCTGGACGCGCGATGAATTGATCAATGTGGAAGTGGCCAGCCTTGTCACCCCCGATGAGCGCGAATTGGCCAGGAAAAATCATAATGAATTTATTGCCAATGGTGTGCGCAGTTCGGGTGAGATGAAAATTATCCGCAAAGATGGCAGTATTGCCAATTCCCTGTTTACCACGGCCACGATTGAATTATCCCAGCGCCGCCGCTTTCAGGTTACAACCGTCATGGATATCACGCTTCGCAAACAAATGGAGCATTCCTTGCGTTTGGCCAAAGATCAGGCCGATACGGCCAACCGCGCCAAATCAACCTTTCTGGCGAATATGTCCCATGAATTGCGCACCCCCTTGAATGCTATTCTCGGCTTTTCTGAAATGATGGAAAATGAAACATTTGGTCCGCTTGGCAATGAAAAATACAAGGAATATCTGGGTGATATTCGCATGAGTGCCAATCTCCTTTTGGATATTATCAATGAGGTGCTGGACATGTCCAAGATTGAGGCCGGGCGTCTAGAGCTGGATGAACATAATGTCTGTGTAAAGGATTTGATTGCGTCCGTTACGCGTATGATGGCCTCCAAAGCCTTTGGCAGCGGATTGGTCATCAAGGAAAATATGGATGATAATCTGCGCCCTTTGCATGCTGACCAGCGTTTATTGCGCCAGATATTGATTAATCTGGTGACCAATGCGGTCAAATTTTCGGAAAAAGGTGGCACGATAACTCTCGATGCACGCATTCTCGAAGACGGACGACTGCGTATTATTGTTGAGGATGAAGGGCTTGGTATTCCCGAAGACAAGATCAAACAGGCAATGGAGCCGTTTGGGCAGGTTTCCGATAAGGCCGATAATTCCCATCAGCGTGGAACGGGGCTGGGGCTTCCATTGGCCAAGGCAATGGTGGAATTGCATGGCGGAACGCTAGAGCTGGAATCAGGTCTGGGCGAGGGCACAAAGGTCAGCGTTTATTTCCCCGAAGAGCGGGTGATGCAAAAAGCGCCGCAAACAGCAACACAATAATTCTTGTTCCTCACGCATTGCGGCTTGCAAAATCTTCTCAAAAAGGTCTATTATTCCATATTCTTTAAACCGAATTCAGGATGGCAGCGATGAAAGAACTCCAGCAAAAATGCTCGCAAGCAGGGTTGAAAATGACCGGACAGCGCAAAGTTATTTTGCAGGTTCTGGAAGAGGCAACAGATCACCCGTCTGTAGAAGCCGTTTATGAGCGAGCGAAAGAGATTGACCCCTCGATCTCCATTGCTACCGTATATCGCACGCTCAGCCTGCTCGATGAAATGGATCTGGTCATCCGCCATGAATTTCAGGAGGGGTATTCCCGTTACGAGGTAAACTGGGATCATCATCATCACCTTGTCGATCTTGAAACCGGCCATGTGGTGGAATTCCAGAATGAGGAATTGGAGCGCCTGAAAGAAAAAATTGCCAAAGAGCTGGGTTATGAATTGATAGATCACCGCCTTGAGCTGTATGGCAAGAAGATCAAAAAGGACACAAAATAATGGGTGCTTTGAAAGATATTCCTGTTTGCGAAGGGGTGCGCCAGCCACAGGATTGCAAATGTTATAACGCCGTTATGCGCACATTTAAAAGCATGGGCGATGAGCCCCACAACGTGGCACTAGAAGCCGCTTTACGCGTTTACCGCTATCACCATCCCGAAGATCATAAGGCCGATGCTTTCCTTACAGTCCAGCGCTGGACAGCCGAAGCGCACGTGCAGTAATTATGGATGCCCAAGCGCGTCTTCCAACGCATTTAATGATTGATGCCTGCCTTAATCAGCTCAACGGCAAAGGCATTTTTTATTATATCGTGCAGCGCGGCGATCCGAATTCCGGTATAATTTTGCTTAAAGTG
Source organism: Alphaproteobacteria bacterium (assembly GCA_046541095.1). Classification (GTDB taxonomy): domain Bacteria; phylum Pseudomonadota; class Alphaproteobacteria; order Micavibrionales; family Micavibrionaceae; genus UBA2638. Next base: position 7,057 of record JBKHDZ010000049.1, on the reverse strand, counting down.
AACGGCCTTGAAAAGGGTTGCAAACTCTTAATCCAGCAACGCGATCTGGATGGGGTTCTTGGCTGGCATAACGCTTTGAACGATGATTTCCCGCCCGAAAGTGAAATTGATGCCTATATCGAGCGTTCGAAAAGCCGCGATCCTGACCTCTGGGTGATCGAAATAGAAGACCGTGACATGCAAAACCCCTTCGAGGTTTAAGATAATTCCGGTGCCATGACTATGGCTTCTTTATTGTCTTCAAGTTTTCGGCGTTCATCATTGAGTTTTTTTGTATGCTCCCGATCTTCCGCAACCCCGAAATAAAACTTCATAGCCTTTGGGTTAAAAGGGCCATATGCCACTTCAAAGACCTGCTTTAATTCTTGTTGCATGTCATGGTGAAGATTGGGGCGCTCCAAGGGCTGTTTTGCAGTTATCGTAAGAGTATCGGCAGCTTCCGGCTTCCCCGCACGCCAGCCTGATTTGCTTTTTTCGAATGTGGCGCTCATGTCTTCGGCAGGGATATTGAATTTTTCGGAAAGATGGGCGATCGCGTCTTCTCGGCGCACGGCCTTACTCTCTTTTTTACGAAAAAGTTTCATGTATTTATCTCCGTATATGTAATTTCTCTAAACCTGATTGTTGCGTTGCAACAGAGATAGGGTAACAAGCTGAATTATTTATACAAGGGAAAATTTTTATAACAACAACCCGTCCGAAAAATATTCTTTATCCTCATGAGGAATAGCGTTATATATGCGGGCATGAATGCTTTAGCGCCCACAATCGAAAAACGCCGCACTTTTGCGATTATTTCCCACCCCGATGCCGGTAAAACCACGCTGACGGAAAAACTTTTGCTGTTCGGCGGCGCGATTGAAATGGCCGGAGCCGTGAAGGCCAAAGGTGATCGTCGTCGCGCCCGCTCTGACTGGATGAAAGTGGAGCAAGAGCGCGGAATTTCCGTCGCCTCATCCGTCATGACATTCGAAAATGGCGGCATAACCTATAATTTGCTGGATACGCCGGGGCACGAGGATTTTTCCGAAGATACATACCGCACGCTAACAGCGGTGGATAGTGCTATTATGGTGCTCGATAGCGCAAAAGGAATTGAAGCGCAGACCTATAAACTCTTTGAAGTCTGCCGTTTGCGCGATATTCCCATTATTACCTTCATCAATAAAATGGACCGCGACGGTTTGGATCCTTTCGAATTGATGGACGAGATCGAAAGCAAACTTGCCCTTGATGTGACACCCGCAAGCTGGCCGATTGGCATGGGGCGCGATTTTAAAGGATGCTATGATCTGATCAATGATGAGCTTGTGCTTTTTGACCGCTCGAAAGGCGATGTCTTGAAAGACAGCATTTCCTGCTCCGGTCTTAATGATCCCAAAATTGATGAATTACTGCCCGCCGATCAGGCCGCAAAATTGCGCGAAGATGTGGAAATGGTGCGCGAATTATGCCCGCCGTTTGATCGTCAAGCCTATCTGGAAGGAACACTCACCCCTGTATTTTTCGGCTCGGCTGTGAATAATTTCGGGGTGCGTGAAATGCTGGCCGGTATTGCAAATTTTGCTCCGCATCCACGTCCTCAAAAGGCCGAAAGCCGCATGATAGAGCCGACCGAAAATAAAGTAACGGCCTTTGTTCTTAAGATTCAGGCCAATATGGACCCCAAGCACCGCGACCGCATTGCTTTTGCGCGTATTTGCTCGGGAAAATTCAAAAAAGGCATGAAATTAAAACATGTACGCTCGGGTAAAACGCAAGTCATACACTCGCCGCTTTTATTCATGGCGCAGGACCGCGAAATGGCCGAAGAAGCCTATGCGGGGGACATTATAGGCATCCCCAATTATGGCGGTTTGCGCATTGGCGATGCGTACACCGAAGGCGAAGATCTGGTGTTCTCGGATATTCCAAGCTTCGCGCCGGAATTAATGCAACGTGTACGCCCTGAAGACCCTCTGAAGGCCAAACATTTGGGGAAAGCATTGGAACAACTCGCCGAAGAGGGCGCAGCTAGAGTGTTCAAGCCGACAATGGGCTCCGACTGGATTGTGGGCGTGGTTGGATCGCTTCAGTTCGATGTTCTGGCGGATCGAATCCGTACAGAATACGATATTCCTGTAAAATTCGAAGCGACAGAGCTTTATACCGCACGCTGGCTGGCCTGTGATGATCATCAAAAACTCAAGAAATTTGTTGATTCAAACGGTAGCGCCATTGCCCGCGATCATGATGATGATCCCGTCTTTATGGCGCGCAATGCCTGGCATCTGGATGATGCGCAATCCAAAAACCCTGATATCAAATTTATGGCGACCAAATAGAAAAACACCTCTCGCAAAGGAGAGGTGTTTTCACTTTTACACGAAAGGAGATTGGTAAACTTTGTTATGCCGTTAAATCGGCGTAATTAATCGGGCCTTCTTTGATGGGCGCGGTGCCGGCTTCATTTTCCTGATGAATATTCATCATCCATGCATTGGGATTGCCATTCGCCTCGGCAAAAATAGGCGGTAAATTCGTATCCAGTGATATGCTCATATTTTTACACCCTTTCTTATACGTTTTGTGCAGTTTTTCTGCTGTCGTATTTATCTTGTTTGTAATTTAAAGCTATCATAGATTCTTTTTTCGATCAAATATTATTAGAAAAAATAATATATTGAAACTTTATTGCTCGCCTTCCAAGCTTTCTGTACTTTCATCATCAATATTTGCAATAGAGGCCTGATAACGTTTGAAGGCTGTATCATTGCCGAGCGCGCTGACAATATTGGAATATTGATCGCTCCATAATTTGACCCCTTCCCGTCGCATACCCGGGCTCCAGCCAAGTTCTTTGAAATGTGAAATGATTTCATCATTATCCGGCAAAAACAGGAAGTAATGAGAAAGATAGCTTGATAAATCGGTTCCTTCGATTTTCTGTCCGTCGGTCATTTTGGCCAAGTGGGGGCGGCCCAATTTTTCCGCAATGGCCGTAACCACAGGTTCGATATCAATGAAATTGTTGGAAATATTCATCACGAAAATGCCATCCGGTTTTAATTTCGATAGATAGGTTTGGATCGCTTCCAATGTCATCACGTGTACGGGTATATTGTCCGAGCTGAACACATCCAGGAAAATTAAATCATAAATGCCATCAGGCTTGTTTTCTATGGTAAGCCGCCCATCGCCCAGAATAATTTCATACGGGCTTCCGCAATCGGAAAGATATGTGAATAATTCGGGATTTTGGGCAATGCGCGCAATATCGGGATCAATTTCGAAGAAATCATAGCTACGCCCCTCTTTTTGGTAGCAGGCGGTTACGCCGATCCCGAGTCCTAAAACACCGATGCTCTGCTCTCCGCTCTGGTTATCGAGATATTTGAAAACGTCAGTAAGCGGGCTGGACTGGCCATAGTAGGAAAGACGTTCCAGCCTGTAATCTTCAGCCAAAGGCTGCGCGCCGTGATTTGTTGTGCCGTGTAATAAAATACGCTCGCCGCTTTGCGTATCCATGACCCGCATCACACCAAAAAAGTTACGATCCAGATGTTTTAAATCCTGCATAAACGAATTTTGCCATTTATAACCGGGCGGCTGGGCCAATAAGGTAAAACATAGGCAAAGCCCCAAAGCCCAGCGCGTATTCAGAATGCTGGCCAGGCCGATCAACAAGATTGCGGCCGCCATAATGTTCGTGAAGTCCGATATCTCCAGAGAAATAACGGCTGTGATGGCGATCAGGGCCGTCACGATAAAAGCGGGAGAGGTAATTTTGTCCACGGCATTTGAAGGGCGAAACTCTGTAAATTTTTGTATGAAAGCGTGGAAGCTTTTTTCCGGGCGATGCCCATAACGCAAAAATGCAATAACCACCAGCACAAGTGTATATTCAAGAGGAATGAGGAATATGCGCGGGGCGATCAGGGCATTGAATACTCCGCCCAATGCGCCGCCTAATGACATGATGAGATAAAATTCGGTCAAATGTGATGCGGCCGGTTTTGAATCCGCCAGTTCTTTATGACAGGCCAGAGCGCAAAAGAAAAACAGCAGGAAATGAAGTCCAATAAACAAAAACGGATCAAGGCTGGTATAGGCCAGTGTTTTGGTAATCAGCAGCGCAAAAAGCCCGCCTTGTATTAATAAGATAGTGTTTTTGCTTACATATTCTTTGCGTGAAAAAACAATAATGAATGTGCCGACATATAAAGCCAGCGGCAAAATCCAGAGCAAAGGCACGCTTGCAATATCTGTAGTGATATAGGTGGTAACGCCCAGCATCAAAGAAGAGGGCAGGAAGGAAAGCAAAAGCCATTTTCCCCTTAGCTTCCATGCGATTGAACCGCGCCCTTCTTCCTTGTTTTGCTTTTTTAAGGATTTATCCTGCTCTCGCTCCTGTGATGTCCAGACGAGGAAAGCCGCCGCAAGGGTGAATATAATCAAGGTGATATATCCAACCATCCAGATAGAGGATTGTGTATCAAGCGTAAAAAACGGCTCGATTAAAAACGGATAGGCCAAAAGTGAGGTCATGGAGCCAAGATTGCTGGCGCCATATAGAAAATAGGGATTGTCCGCATCCGGATGTTTTGTGCCCGCAAACCAGCGTTGAAACATGGGCGCACTACCCGATAGTACGAAAAACGGACCGCCGATAACAAGAGCCATCAAACTAAGCTGCCAGAGGGTTGGATCGCTGTCAGCCGGCGGAATAGAGCCTTCGGGAATGCCGAAAGGTAAGACGGCAACAAAAATTGTCAGCAGGATAAGGTGCAAGACGGCCTGCATACGTATGTTTAAAAAACGGCTGGTGCCGTGGGCATATGCATACCCCGCCAGCAAGGTGGCCTGAAAGAACAGCATGGCCGTATTCCAGACCTGCGGCGTGCCCCCAAGCAAAGGTAAAACCATTTTTGAAAACATTGGCTGTACCGAGAATAAGAGCGCGGCGCTTAACAATAAGGTTGTTGCATAAACGGGGGTATAGAGGCGTATGGTCATAACAAAGGTGGCAATTTATTGTTCAAATTAGCCTTAAATTACAGGATTCTTGAGTGGGGACATAGCTTTAGAGATAAAAAAAGCATTGTTATTCATTTTTTTGCTTGAAATACGACTGTGAAAATGACATTTAATTAGTACAGTTTTTGTACTAATTAGGAATGGTTCGCAAGTAAATGATAAGATTTTCCAAATTAGCCGATTATGCGGTGGTGATATTAAGCGCAATGGCGCAAGAAAACGAGCGCATGAGTGCATCCGGCCTGTCCCAGAAATCGGGCCTGCCGGAACCCACAGTTGCCAAGGTTTTAAAGCTGCTCGTTAAACACAATATTGTATCGTCCACGCGCGGCGTGCAAGGGGGATACTTGATTGGCCAATCGGCAAGCGCGATCAATATTGCCGACATTGTAACAGCCGTGGATGGGCCGGTGGCTTTGACCGCCTGTGTGGAAGGCAGCGAGGAAAGCTGTTGTTATGCGCATAATTGTAGCGTTAAAGGCCGCTGGGATCAGGTCAATGGGGCCGTTCAAAAAGCACTTGAGGGGATTACGCTGGCCGATATGATTGGCGCGCCATATTTATCGTGTCACCAGAACAACCACAATAAAATCAATAAAGAAGAAGTGAGGGCATAAAACATGGTTGCCACCGAAGAAACCATCAAAACAGTCAAGGACATGGCCGGCAAATATGAAGCCGGATTTGTGACCGATATTGAAACGGAAAAAGCGCCGAAAGGCTTAAGCGAGGATATCGTGCGCTTTATTTCGGCCAAGAAAGAAGAGCCGGAGTGGATGCTGGAATGGCGTTTGAAGGCGTACCGCAAATGGCTGGAAATGCCCGAACCCGAATGGGCCAAGGTAAAGCACCCCCCTATTGATTATCAGGACAGCTATTACTACGCCGCGCCGAAAGATCATTCCAATGCACCCAAATCGCTGGACGAGGTGGACCCAAAGCTATTGGAAACCTATGAAAAGCTGGGAATACCTTTGAAGGAACAAGAGATTCTGGTAGGCGTGAAAAACCCTGTCGCCGTCGATGTAGTCTTTGATTCTGTATCTGTGGCCACAACCTTTAAAGAGAAATTGAGTGAAGCAGGCGTTATTTTCTGCTCCATTTCAGAGGCGATTCAAAAACACCCTGAATTGGTGAAGAAATATATGGGCTCTGTCGTGCCGCCGGGCGATAACAAGCATGCCTGTTTGAATAGCGCGGTTTTTACCGATGGCTCTTTTGTTTATATCCCAGAAGGTGTGCGCTGCCCGATGGAATTATCGACTTACTTCCGCATTAACGAGCTGAATACAGGTCAGTTCGAGCGGACGCTCATTATCGCCGATAAAGGCTCGTACGTATCATATCTGGAAGGGTGTACCGCCCCGATGCGCGATGAGAACCAGCTCCACGCCGCGGTGGTGGAGCTTGTGGCTCTGGATGATGCGGAGATTAAATATTCCACCGTGCAAAACTGGTATCCCGGTGATTTTGAAACGGGCAAGGGCGGTGTGTATAACTTTGTGACCAAACGCGGTATATGTGAGGGAAAAAACTCCAAGATCAGCTGGACGCAAGTGGAAACGGGCTCGGCTATCACGTGGAAATATCCTTCCTGTATCCTGAAAGGCGATAATTCCCAAGGCGAGTTTTATTCTGTGGCTATTACCAATGGCCGCCAGCAAGCCGATACCGGCACGAAAATGATCCATATCGGGAAAAACACCAAGAGCCGCATTGTGGCGAAGGGCATTAGCGCGGGGCAATCTGACCAGACTTATCGCGGCGCGGTGAAAATTCTTCCTAAAGCCGAAGGCGCGCGGAATTTCACGCAGTGTGACTCGCTTCTGATTGGCGATAAATGCGGCGCGCATACGGTGCCATATATTGAATGCCGCAATAAATCGGCAAATCTGGAGCATGAGGCGACAACCTCCAAAATCTCCGAAGACCAGATGTTTTATTGTATGCAGCGCGGCATCGGTGAGGAGGAAGCCTTGGCGCTCATCGTGAACGGCTTCGCCCGTGAAGTGATGCAACATTTGCCCATGGAATTCGCCGT
>JBKHDZ010000048.1:0-12861 GCA_046541095.1 Alphaproteobacteria bacterium | reverse complement strand
AAAATCTGGAATTCGAGGAGGCTGCCCGCCTGCGCGATGAGGTCAAGCGTTTGGAGCAGGGGGAGTTGGGGCTTTAAATTATCATTTGTCGTAATTTGTGTTGACAGTTTTATCTTGCTCACCTAAAAACATAATCACATAACATAATTTAGGAGTATTTTAGATGTCTTATCATAGAGATTACGGCGACCCCAGTATTTTAGAATTTGCTTTGAACCATTGGGATAAAGGTTTAATCGGTTTGGCTGCGGTGGCTTGGGCGACCTCAGGTATTCACAGTTTGAATAAAAATGAAGCCAAAGTAATGGTCGGCTTTTTTGGTGGTCCCAAAGGCTATATTAACAAGCCGGGCTTAAACCTTACAATGCCATGGCCGCTAACAAAAACCTATGCGCGTGTTTCTCAAAAGAAAAGCATGATGAAAGATGAGCTGTACGCAAAAACAGCGAATAATGTGACTCTTACAATTCCCATTGAAACGGAATACAGAATTAGTGATCCGGAGAAATATGCTTATGTTTCAGATGATGTTGAAGGCATTATAAAGCAAAAAGTTGCCAGGGCTGTGAAAAGCGAAGTGAATGAGCTTGAATATGAAGAAGTTGTTTCAGAAAAAAGTAGCATCATGAGCAGAATTAAAAATTCTCTTGATGATGAACTGGAAAATGAATACGGCATTGAATTGATCGACGTTATTGTCGATGAGCCTAGACCAGAGCAAAAAATTGAAGATGCTTTGAACAGACGTGAAGCCGCGAAACTTGCAGAAGAAGCGGGCACGCGCGAAGGTAATGCGGAAGCAGTTCGGATTGAAGAAATGGCAAAGGGTATTATTCATGCGGCGGAAACACATAAAGCAAGTGCTATCAAGGCGGGCTTTAAAGATGCAACAAGTGTTATAGCTTTGGCCCAGCGCCATATTGCCATCACTGATGCCAATAAAGGTGCGGCCAATTTGATTATGGATATTTCTTCGCAAGGGGCCGCAGAAATTTTGGGGGCAGGCTATGCTTTGCGTCCTTCTGAAGCCGAAGAACAAGATAATAATCCTGAAACTTCTCAAGAAGACAAACCGGAAGCCCCTGGAATGGCCTAGGATATAATCCTTTCATAAAATAAACAAAAGAGCGCTTGTTGGGGCGCTCTTTTCTTTATCGGGCTTCTTGCTCGTTATTTTGACTTACCCATGCTAAAACTTTGCCATGAGTGATTCCTTTAATCAAAATCCGTTCTTTATATTGGCCGTCTTAACTTTTATTGCGGCGGTTGCCGGTTTTATCGTTTATGACACGATGGAAGATGCACGCAAACAGCAAAATGCCTATGAGCGCTTTGTTCCTGTTCAGGCAAAGGTTCTGGAATCCGATATTAAATCCAGCACGCGCAATAACAGAACATCCTATCGTCCGGCGATACGCTATCGTTATGTTGTGGACGGGCAGGGCTATAAAAGACGCAGCTATACATACTTCGAGGGTTCCAGCAGGAATAAATCCGAGATTGAAGAAATCGTGGCCGCCTTTCCGGTGGGGGCAAGTGTTACAGCCTATATCGACCCGGACAATCCAAAGCGCGCCATATTGGATAATTCCAAACCCGATACAACAATGTTTACGATCTTTATCGTGGTTTTTTCAAGTGTCTATTTATGGATTGTATTTGTATTGGCGCGTCAGTTTTTGTCCGTTCGAAATGCTACTTCTTCCCTTGAAGAGGGGTAATTTATTTACGGATCATAATGACGTGCGATAAAGCTCTGGAATTTATGTTCACGTTCTTCGCGGCTTAACCCCATGCGGCGCAAGGGGGTAATCATTTCATCGTGTAAGCCATTGCGTGAATTAAAAACGGCTTTATTCAGGGCGGTTTTCAGCTTTCTTGCGCGTTCTTCCGGCTCCATGATTTCTTTGGTTTTAAGCAAAGCCTCGCGCATGCGGCGGCTGTATTCCGCAGCGTTTTCGTCGGTAATATCCATGCTGCACAATTCTTCAATTTCTCGCATCAGCTTGTATTCTTCGCGATTTTCAAGGCAGTTTTTAACGCCTTCCTCAATAGCCTCAAAGGCGCGCCGTAAAGCGCGTTCCATGGCCAGTTCGGCTTCAAGAATTATAATTCTGGCATCGCGGTGTAGAATTGCCCGCTCCATCTCGGCCATGTCGCGTATGGCATTGATTTGATCGGCAATAACAGGCTCCAGAAACTGCTCGATTTCGCGGCGAAAGCATTGGGGGTCTTCAAAGGCGTAGCCGTCGTTCCAGCAGGAGACAATATAATCCGTAACCCATTTGAAACGCTGGCTTTTCTTAAAGAATTCCTGCGCCAGACTATGTGTGCCGTTTTTTGAATTCTTCGGCATAAAACCCCTGTATAATGCGTTTTTTATATTTATTGTGTTTGTTATATAAAAGGATCATACTTTATAGGTCAAATGAAAATGTAAAATGAATAGAGAATCCAGCTATACTTTTCTTGTTGTTTACAAAGGGTTTCAAAAATGAATGAAGCGTTTATAAAGGCCTTGAAATGGGGCGTTATGGTGGTTTTTGTTATTGCCGGTATTTATGGTTTGGCGGCCGCCGGCGAAAAAGATGATTTTCGATACATCATGGCAACGGTGTTAAGTTTCGGAGCCGTGTCGTTAATGTTTAGAAACTGGAGTGAATTGCCGGGTAAGATTATGGCGTTTAGTGCTTTGCTGGTCGTGATTTTGGCCGTGATCGCACGCGATGAAATTTTATCTTATTATTTTTACAGGATTAGCGATCAGATTTGGCCTCTTGGCTATTATCAAAGCTGGGCAGTACTTGCCATGACCTTGGGCGTTATAACAATGACTTTTATTTTCAAAAAATTCGATGATTAAGCGCGCGTGATTTTTATTCCGCGCTTTTTTCAATATTTTCGGATCCGGCTTTTTTCATAGCTTTTTTATTTTTATAACGTTCCCACAAAAAAGGCCCGAGAAAACTGGAGATAATTGTCACAAAGATGACGATTTTCCCAATCATGGGGAAAACAGGGCCGAGCAAAGATAGCCCAATCAAAACGGAGCCGATTCCAAGCCCGAGAAAAAGGATGGCAAAATAATTGCTGCGGTGATCGGCCATCGTGTCCTGCGGCTCTCCAAAATGCTCTGACAATTCCTGATCCGTCAATGTGAAAGCATCTTCATCACCGCCTTGCGTTGCCGTTTTTGTATTGTTCATTACGTGAACAGTCCATCCCATATACAGACAAAATAACCCGATAGGTATGGGAAGCAGGGACCAGATAGCGGTAAAAAATGAGAGCATGGTATTAAGTAAATAAAATTTTAGTTAAATGTCGGTAATAATTTATTAAATTTTAACGGTTATTCTTAAATCGTAAAGCATTAAATTAATAAGGTTGGATTTATGCAGGTTGGGAATAATATTTTTTTAATGGTTTGTTTGATTTTTCTAGGGGCATGTTCCGCTCAAAAAGGTTTTGCACCACCGCCGCCCGCATTCAGCCCAACATTTGAAGCCTCTCAGGGCGCTATTTCTGATAATATCAACAAATATTATGCATCGTTGCAGGAAATGCAGGATTTGCACTCTTTGGAACCTGCGGCAGGTATGCAGTTGCAGGAAGATTACAGAATTGATCAGGGCGATCAAAACAATGCAGAACATGAATATAAGCCCTATACACGGCAAGCCTTCAAAGAAATCCTTGAAAGGGACGGATGCCATATAAAAGACCGTTTTGATCGCAAGGCTGTGCTGGCCTATCAATGGGGACGCAATCTTTTGGGCCTTGATGTGGATGGGATCGGTTTTGATTCTACAGAAATTGAAAATATCAAAATGACCTATCGGCTAAAGTTGCAGCCGCATTTATCCAAAAAAGAATCCTGCCGCTATAAATCATCATGGCAAGGCTTGATTGGCTCTTCCTATAATGAGTTCTACAAACGCGAAAATGATACAGTGCTGGAGCGTCTGGATGCGCTGCATGATGAAGTACGCCGCCGCGTTGAGCTTTAGAATTTTCTTTGGGTTGCTCTAACTTGCCAGTCTTTTAAAAACGCGCTAATCTTTTAATTATCTTTTCGCACGATTCTCTTGCGACAATAATTTTATGATATTCATGAGGCTTTTTATGCGTGCTCGCCCCCTTGTTTTAGCGTTGCTTGTATCCCCTGTTTTCCTGACAGCTTGCGGTGAAGGATATGAATTGATCCGCACGGATAATATGTTTCCATACGGCAATCAAAGAACGGCCGGATCGAATGTTGCGTATGTGCTGGCCAAAATGATGCCGGAAAAAACCTTGAAGGTGGAAGCGCCGGCGCCTCAGGCCGATGTAATGCAGCCAGTGCAACGTGAAATGAAGCCAAAGGCTATTTCGAATGAAAAAGCTCTTAATGATTTGCGCGATATGTTTGCTGAAGAGCAAAGAAAATAGCCAGCTTGCTTTATTAATAAAATTTTTCCTTATTTTTATATGATTTTAAATCAATATTATTGTGTATGGTATTGATAAATAACCATTTTTTAAATCCGCATGGTTTAACATAATAATATTGGGTTATGGGTTTCTACTCTTTTTTTACAGGGGTCATAAAGAATTATGAGCCGGGTATCTTACCAAAATAGAAACGCCTTACAGTGAAATATCCAATTTACTGTGAAGTAATCACAATCATAAAAACTAAAAAAATCGTATCCAAAAGAAAGGGGTATATGTCATGACACTTGAAGTCGAAACTATTGTGGCCGTCTCGTTAATGATGGCTGTGTTCTCGGCCGTTGCGGCTGTAGGCACCAGTATTGTTCTGGGGGCAGGATTTGAACGTCTGCGCTCGGGATTTGAAGTTATTCGCAAACAAACGGGCTTTTTCAGCGATGCTATTCACAAGCTTGAGCAAAAAGTTGAGGTGGTTGACGAGCAAGCCACACAATTCAGCGAATCCATGCTTCAGTTGGAAGCCAAAGTCAGTAATGTTGGCGAACAAACCAATATTTTCAGCGATTCAATCGGTAAACTTGAACAAAAAGTTGAAGTAGTGGACAAGCAAACCGGATTTTTCAGCGATGCTATTCATAAGCTTGAACAAAAAGTTGAGGCGACCGGAGAGCATGAGCAGATTATTGCCCGCAAGGTCGAGCAACATGCCGATACTGATTTAATTAGTACGGCAAAAACCGAAGCCCTGGTATCGCATGCCGAAAATTTATTGACACAAATGGCCACATTGGCCGGTGAAATGAGGGGGCAACACCAAATGCAGCAGGATGCACAAACCGGCGCAAGACTGGATTTGTCTATTCCGAAAAACCTGACGCATTTTGTCCATAACGCCGCAGAAAGTGGAGAGGAACAACCCCGCTTTCATTAAAAAAGAAGCGTTGCTGTAATATACTAGCCATGCGAATGGGTGGATGAAAATCCGCCCATTTTTTTTATCATCTGGAAAAGTTGAGCCAAAGCCGATAAAATTATAAGAATGGTTTAAACCTTTAAAATGACGGTGATTTCCTTTGCAATTTTCTATCTGGTTTTTTATTTGGCTGCTGGTGTCCCTTTGCTTGCTCGGCTTTTCCATCTGGACGTTTATAATATTGATGCGGCAGAAAAAATCATGGCGGGATTTTGCCAAAAAACATAAATTGCGATATCGCAATGCATCTTTAATGCAATCGCCGAAAGTTCACGGCGTTTATAAAGGGTATTCTGTAGCCTTGTTTACAGGAGAGCATGAAAGCGAGCGCGGTGCCAGCAATAGGCAAATGACAGCGATCGAGGTGGAGCTGGAAAGCCGCATGCCTATTTCAGGCGCGGTTGCCAGCGGCGGCATGGTGGGCATTGTTCAGGAGCTGAGTTATAGCGATGAATATTTACCGGCCTATGATTTTTGGAATTCAGAATTCATTACCCGCTCGGACGACAAATATATCATGGCGGAATATTTGACGGAAGAAAGAGCCAAAGTGCTTTGCAAATTGATGGATAATAAAAAATTCTGGGTCATTTTTATCTTTAAAGGAAATGATACTGTTTTGCGTATTGATACGGCAGACCCTTTTGATAGCCTTGAAAAGCTCACAAAAACCATGAATGAAATGATCGAGATTGCCGCCATTCTGGAATTGAAAAAGGGCGAGAGTGGACGCCTCAAAACTATGGGTGCAAAGCGCAGCGCGGAAGCGGCCCGCGTGGAGTACGAAGAAGATACGGTCGGTAGCATAGCGTTGGAGCTGGAAGATGATGATGGTGAGAGCGATAAGGCAAGCTCCGTAGAGCAAAACGAAGAGAAATCACACGAACCCCAAGAATCCGGGAAAGAGACGGACAAAGAAACAGATGCACAAGGAGAGGCTTCTAAATCTTCACAAAAGAAAAGCAAAAAATAATACGGGTATTCTTTACTCTTTTGTCTGTTCTTATGGTAGCAGTCAATAAATAAAAAAACGGCGCTAAAAAGCGCCGCCTTCATTTGAAATAACAGTAAGTTTTATTATTCGGTTGCAACCGCTTCTTCTGATGCATCGGCCTGCACTTTCATGCTGATGATCTTATCAGGATTGGCAGGTGGCTCGCCTTTTTCAATAGCGTCCACATATTCCATGCCTTCAGTAACTTCGGCGAAAACAGTGTATTGACCGTTCAGGAAGCTGCAATCATCAAAGCATATGAAAAACTGGGAATTGGCGCTATCCGGGTGCCCGGCTCTTGCCATGCCGACAGTGCCACGGCCAAAATTTTCATTGCTGAATTCTGCAGGCAGATCATTATATTCCGATCCGCCGCGGCCTGTGCCTGTCGGATCCCCTGTTTGGGCCATAAAGCCATCGATAACGCGGTGGAAAATAATGTTATCGTAGAACCCTTCACGGGTCAGCTTTTTGATGCGCTCTACATGTTTGGGGGCAACATCCGGTTTCAATTCCATGACAATCGTGCCACCGGAAGATACTTCCATCAAAATTGTGTTTTCAGGGTCTGCGGCTTTGGCCGCTGTTGCAGTTGCTGCGCTCATAATCAAAATACTCCCGATTGTGCAAAATAGTTTTCTCATAAAATCCTCACGATTTGAGTTGTTCAAGTATTATTAGACGTGCCACAGCGGGCACGTGATTGCAAGTAAAGAGGGGGATCAGGCCGTTAAACCTGTGTGTTTTTTATTGTGGGATTTGACAATATCTTTCAGGCTTTGCAGGCAAGAACAACATTCGGGCTTATTGCCGTCCGAACAGGCGCCATAAACTTCGGAAACCTTTGTTTTGCCCTGCGTTTGTGACAAATGCTCTTTCACTTTTTTATCGCTGAACGGATGACAAAGGCAAATATACATGACGGTAAATCCTCTTTGAAGTTGTTATTAATAATCATTATCAGTTGGGGGATCTAATTGCAAGTTATTCTCATTATTAATTTGCCTTTATCCACGGCAATTTCAAGGATGATTTGCCAGCGCCGGGTATGATATACTTGTGATATAGCCAACAGCGCGGATTTATTATGCTACGAGTTTTTTTTCTTTCCTTGGTTTTACTTGTTTCTTTAACGGCCTTTTCCGTTCAGGCGGAAGAGAGAAAAGACTATTACATGCTCTCGCCTGACCAGATTGCACGTTTTATTGATGGTGGGCGTGAAAACGGGCGGCGCGTTGTTTTTATTTATGCCTCTTGGTGCGGGTATTGCCGCGCGGCTTTGCCAGAAATTATGAAGATTGAGGAGCAACAAGAAGGCAGCGTTGTGGCCATTTCCATTGATAAGGACCCTGAAACGTTTCGTCGCTATATTCAATCCCGCCATGGAGAGCTTCCTTTTCCGGCCATAGTCTGGAACCGCAAAGGCTCGCTGCACGATGCGTTGGCGCGTTTTGGAATAGAGCCGGGAAGGGGCATTCCTTTTACAGCCCTTTTGGATGAATATGGTTACGTACACCAGCAAGGCGTTATACGCCCCGCCGATTCAGCGCGTTATATTTTAAGCGATAGCGAGAATTTATAAATTCTTAAGCCGCTTCGCCTTCACCGGCCGGATCGGAATTAAGCTGGATATAACGTTCTTCGCCAATTTTATCGAGCAGATCAAGCTGGGTTTGAATATGATCGCCATGATCTTCTTCATCTCTCAAGATTTTAACCAGCAAATCACGGGACACATAATCATGCACTTTTTCGCAATGCTCAATGCCGTTGCGCAGGTCAGGGATGGCTTTTTCTTCCAGCTTTAAATCACATTCCAGGACTTCCCGAACGCTTTCCCCGATATGAAGTTTTCCCAGATCTTGCAAATTCGGCAGGCCACCGATCAATAAAATGCGCTTGATCAAGTCATCGGCGTGATTCATTTCTTCAATGGATTCGTTGTATTCATGCTTGGCCAGTTTTGTGATGCCCCAGTCTTCCAGCATGCGGGAATGCAGAAAATACTGATTAATCGCAGTCAATTCGTTTTTCAGACATTCGTTCAAATATTTGATGACCTGTTTGTCGCCCTTCATGATTTTAAAACCCTTACTCTTGCAGTTAAATTCAATTAAACAAAATAAGTGGCAAACAAAGCCAAGGCAAATGAATTTTTAAATTTTTTCAAGGCTTTAGATGATAGTGATTATCATTTTTAGTTGAAGTGATTACTGGATAACGATCCTAAATATCGCGCCCGGGCAATAAGGGGGTCATTTTGACATGGAGAGTTTTGCGTTGCTCGATAGTGCCGTCAGGCATCTTTAAATAGACAATAACGCGTTGTTCGCCATATTCATTTTCAATCGGAATGACAAGGCGTCCATAGGGATTGAGCTGTTCTATTAATTTAGGCGGCACATCTTCCAGAGCTTGTTTCACAAGAATAGCATCATAAGGCCCGTGCTTGGCCCAGCCGAATAGGCCATTTCCAATTTTTGCCGTAATATTCGTGTAATCGTTATAACTATGTTGAACAGTTGCTTTTAAGGGGTTTTTTTGTTGGATGGAATAGACATCTTTGACCAGCTTGGACAAAACAACCGCTTCATATCCTGTGCCAAAGCCGATTTCCAAAACGCGGTCTTTTTTATTCACTCCCATAAGATGAATCATCATGGCCGTTAAAAAGGGTTCGGGTATAATATATTTCTCATCGCGCATGGGCAAAGCCACGTTTTTATAGGCGTAAGATGCAAATTTTGTATCGAGAAATTCATTGCGCGGAACACGCGCCATGGCTTGCAGAACCTTTTGATCAACCTTGTAAAGACCTGTATGCAAGCCCGTCACAAGGGCGGTCATTTGAATTTCGGAAATCATAAAGCGGCGCTCATGCGCCTGATAAGTCTGGTCGGCCGCAACGAATAAAAGCAAGAGTAAGGCCGAGAGCAATGAAAGAGTTTCATTGGCCCTTTGAATTTTCAGCCTGTAGAGTTTATAAAAACGGCTGTTTTCAATTATTTTTTGCAATTATCCCTCGATTTACGCTAATCCCCTTATATTAGCATAATCTTAAAACCCTTAGGTTTTGTTAATTTTTCATAATTTATTTGAAGGATAATAGAGAAGTGTTTTTAACCAAAAACCCGTTTAAACACATAATCGATGTTTGTGGTATAGGGCGTAAGGTCGAAAATGCCATCCAAATCATCGGTGCCGAGTTTAGACATGACATCCTTATCGTTTTCCAACTCACCGCGTAGGGTGAGGGTGGCGGTATTGCCGTTTTCGGCAGCACTGCCCCAGACTTTCATGGCGTTGCGCTGGACCATTCGATAGGCATCTTCGCGGCTAACCCCATTTTGTGTAAGCGCAAGCATGGCTTTTTGCGAGAAATGCAGGCCGCCAAGACGATCCAGATTGGCTTTCATGGTATCGGGATAAACCAATAGTTTTTCAATTAAGCCTGCCAAGCGGTTCAAGGCGTAATCACAAGAGATACAGGCATCGGGCAATATTGTGCGCTCGACCGCACTATGTGAGATATCGCGCTCATGCCAAAGGGCGACATTTTCCATCGCCGGAATAACAGCGGCGCGGATGATGCGGGCTTGTCCAGTCAGGTTTTCCGCACCAATTGGGTTGCGCTTGTGCGGCATGGCGCTGGAGCCTTTTTGCCTGGGGTCAAAATATTCCTCGGCCTCGCGAACTTCGGTGCGTTGCAAATGGCGCAATTCGACGGCCAGATTTTCTATAGATGAGGCAATGACGCCGAGCGTGGCAAAAAACATGGCATGACGGTCACGGGGAACGACTTGCGTGGAATGTGTTTCAGGTTTTAAACCCAGTTTTTCTGCAACATGCGCCTCAATCTCTGGCGGCAAAACAGGATAGGTCCCGACTGCTCCTGAAATAACAACTGTACTGACTTCTTCTTTTGCCGCAATCATGCGCTCTTTGGCTCTGGCGAACGCCGCGTAATGTCCCGCCAGCTTCATGCCAAATGTGGTTGGCTCTCCGTGAATGCCGTGGCTACGGCCAATGCAGATTGAGTTCTTATGCTCTTTCGCGCGTTTTTCAAGCGCGTCGCAAAGGCGCTCCAGATCATTGATGATAATATCGGCGGCCTGCGTTAGCATGACGGCAAAGCTGGTATCAATCACATCCGAGCTTGTCATACCCTGATGCACATAGCGGGAATTTTCACCGACATGTTCAGCCACTGATGTCAGGAAAGCGATCACATCATGTTTGACTTCCGCCTCGATCTCGTCAATGCGGGCGACATTAAAGCCGCCTTTTTCGCGCAAATCTTTAGCGGCCTGTAGGGGGACGATACCCATCTCCGCCATTTTTTCCAGTGCCAGCGTTTCTACCTCCAGCCAGATGCGGAATTTGTTGTCTTGCTCGAAAATACTGGCCATTTCGGGGCGGGAGTAGCGTGGGATCATGGTTTTTTCTCTATAGTCATTCCGACCGACTGAAAGGAGCGGAGGAATATGAATGTTTTATGAGATCCCTCGGCGCTGCTCGGGATGACATGAGTTAATTTTGTATTTTATGCACTACTAAAAAGTAGTGGAAATGTCCAGATTCTTTTCTAAATCAGTGAGTATTTTCTTAAAAGTTTGAGGGGGTGAGCGGAAAATATATATCGGTCCATTATTGGTAATATCAACGGCCGTATCGGGCGGGATTCTTGTATATTCAAAGGCGTCATAGCCTTCTTTCAGATTATACCAGTAATGTATCCAGGGGGTGTTGCGGTGCAAATACATATTTTGCGCATGCATGCGAAAAGGAAATATATGCACGGGCACGGGCGTGCCGCCTTGAATGCTGGCCTCGGTAAGCAAATAGACTTCTTCTATCAATTCATCGGTCAAAGCATAACATCCCGTTGACTTGCATCCACCATGTATCA
Source organism: Alphaproteobacteria bacterium (assembly GCA_046541095.1). GTDB lineage: Bacteria > Pseudomonadota > Alphaproteobacteria > Micavibrionales > Micavibrionaceae > UBA2638. Next base: position 1,551 of record JBKHDZ010000048.1, on the reverse strand, counting down.
TCAGCGCAGAGCCGGTGCGTCCCCATGCGGCGTCATATTCGTTGGGAAAGCCCATATTAAAAGAGAGATGAAAACGGCTCCATGGGTTCATTTGTTCGGCGTGGATGGTGTAGAACCCTTCAGGGGCCTGCTGATCACCTTCCATTATTTTGGGGCCCAATTCGCCGGAATAATTGCAGATCGGATAGGTTTTATAAAGGCCAAATTGCCGTGCGCCCGGTTCTTGCAGCCAAAGTTCCAGCGCGGACTCTTGTTTGAAAATGCGAATAAAGGCCGGCGCGCCGTATTCAAAGCCGCTAAAAGCAACATCACGCCGCGCAATCATTTCTCTTTGAAATTTGACTTGTTCCAACCGCTCCGAAACCGGAAGGACCTGATCAGGACTGGCGCAGGCAGAGATAAAAAAGACAATGAGCAATAAAAAGGGTGAACAACGCACCTATATCAACCCTTCGTTTTTCAGGCTGGTATAGCCGTTGCGCGAAACAATGATGTGGTCATGAACCATAATTTGCAAAGGGGCGGCGGCATTCATAATCTGGTGCGTCATATCAATATCGGCTTTGGAAGGTTTTGGATCGCCCGAGGGGTGGTTGTGCATTAATATCAATGCGGTAGCGCCATGTTCCAAAGCGCGTTTAATAACCTCACGCGGATAGGCAGGGGTATGATCAACCGTGCCGGAGCCCTGAACTTCATCGGCAATCAATTCGTTTTTCTTGTTTAAAAACAAAATACGGAAATATTCTTTCTTTTCATTCGCCATCGTGGAGTAATAATAATCCATCAGGCGGCTCCAGTTATTGAGAATAGGCTTGTTTTTAAATTCTTGTTGCATGGCGCGGCTGGAGAAGGCCGAAATAGCTTTCAAGCCGATCGCGCAGTTTTTGCTGATACCCTCAATTTGCTGTAATTCCTCGATCGAGGCGCTCATAATCGCAGGCAGGGAGCCAAAATGCTCCAGCATTTTTTTTGCCAGCGGTTTTACATCTTTACGGGGGATAAAATTAAACAGAATAAGCTCTATAAGTTCGTAATTCTGGAGCGCCTTTTCACCGCCCTCAACAAACCGCTCCCGCAACCGGTCACGATGTCCGTGGTAATGAGGTATTTCTTTTGTCTTGCTTTCCGCGCTCATAAAAGTGTTTTAAACAGGAATTGCCATGGGCGCAAAAGGAAAATGCATTGACATATTTTTACCAGTCATTACAAATGTAAGCACAATTTCGAATAAAGGGTATTTACAATGAAGCAAATTTGTGAATGGGCGACAGAAAGTAAAAGTCATGCAGCTATGGCATTGAGCGCTGCTTTCATGGTTTATGCTATGGCAATAAACACCTATGGGATAACCCAATCAGATGATAGAGGACTTTTTACCGGATATAACGAAGATGTGCCCCGAAGATATTATCCCCCTGAAGGAATTATTGCACGCGCCAACCTTCAAAATCCTCTAAATTGCGGCTTGGACGCCCTTTTCAGTCCGCACGCTGTCTTAAGACTACATGGCGATCTTAAGCAAACTGAAGATGACCCTCGCACTTTAGA
>JBKHDZ010000047.1:0-12993 GCA_046541095.1 Alphaproteobacteria bacterium | reverse complement strand
AGCCCATAATATTTTTAATTATATCTTGTAATGCTTCATTTTTTAAATAGGCCTACAAGTAATTTTTTAACACTCTAGACCTAAAAAACGACGAAGGAGCATTATTCATGGCTGAAACTGGTACAGTCAAATGGTTCAACCCCACAAAAGGATACGGATTTATTGTCCCCGATAACGGCGGAAAGGATATTTTTGTTCATATCAGCGCTGTAGAGGCGGCAGGTATGAAAGAATTGGCGGAAGGCCAGAAAGTTGAATTCGAAATTCAGGAAAACCGCGGCAAGGAAGCTGCCGGAAATTTGAAGGCTGTGGCCTGATAAATAATACCAATATGGATCAAAGAGCGGCTTTTTTAGGCCGCTTTTTTTATTTGGGGGGCGCTTCTTCGGAAGTTGTGTCTTCGGCAATTTCCAAAAAGGTTGGCGTTGAGCGTGAGGTAACCGGTATATATTCCCCTTGATCATCAATGTTAATATTGCGTCCGATTTTGGCGCGGTACATCCCGAAAACAAACAGCACCAGATACAGTGCGGCAAAGCTGTAAAAGAAGGCGTAAGTTCCCAAAACATCCATGATAACGCCTGCGCATAACGGGCCTACCATTGCGCCAGCACCGTTTACAAGTATCAGGGAGGTAGAGGCCGAAACAGATTGCTCAGGTTTGATATGATCGTTCATATAGGCCAAGCCTATTCCATACAGGGATGTATTCAAACCACCCAGAAGAAAAATCAGAACAAATGTTCCAATATTGACCAAAAAGCCCATAGAGATAAAAAAGCTCGTTAAAGCAATCATAATAATGACAAAACGGCGATCCATATTATCGGATAAGGCTCCCAGAAAAAGCGGGATAATCGCGCTACCAGCAATGAAGGTGGCGACAAATGCGGCTGCCCAGGCGCTGGATTGGCCGATTTCTATGGCATAGACGGCCCCTATACCATACAGGGTTCCCGCGCAAAAACCGGCCGTGAACACGCTTGCCAAAGCTAGTTGCGAGCTTTTTATCAAACTTTTTAGCGGTAAAATTTCTGTCATCTCGTTACTGGGCGATGGCTTGTTCGCCAAGGTTAAAGGCAACATCGATAGGGATACGAGAATGGAGATCAAAACAAATAGCCCGATTTCTTCCAAAGGGCCAATATTAATCAAAAACTGACCTGCAAAATGCCCGCCATTTGTAACCAGCAAATAAACACCGAATATTTGCGCCCGTAATTTGTTCGTTGAAATACTGTTCAGCCAGCTTTCCGATACAATGAATAATCCGGCAAAGCTAATCCCGCTAATCACGCGGATTCCTCCCCAAAGCCAAGGATCAACAAAAATGCCGTGTAAAAGAATTGTAGTGGAGGCCACTGAAGCCAATGCTGCAAAAACGCGGATATGCCCGACCGAGGCAATCATTTTGGGGGTCAGCAAACACCCCAATAAGAAGCCCGCATAGTAAAGGGACATGACAATACCAGTCACAAATATGGGGAAGCCTTCAATGCTTGCCCGCAATCCCAGAAGCGTACCTTGCAAGCCATTGCCGGACATAATCATGAATAATCCTGCAAGAAGCGGCCATGTCAGTAGGATTGTTTGCTTTATTTCCTTGGTAATCATTGTTGCACGCTGAGGCTTTTGATATAATGGTTATTAAGGGGATTTTTAAAAACAACCTAAACTACACAGAATATAAATTTTTATAAAGGAAATAATGCCATGAATGGCTTTGGGCGCATTATTATTGTTTTATTCTTATCAATGGCATTTACTTTTAGCGCATTTGCCGAGCCCGCCTTGCAGGGCGAGCAGCATATAGAATATGGCCTTCCTAAAGGAACACAAATTACTCACGATTTAAGCGGATTTGATCAGCACGGAAAGAAGGTGGATTTTAATTCTTTATCCGGTGAAAACGGTATTGTTCTTTATTTTATTCGATCTGCGCAATGGTGTTCCTATTGTATCCGGCAATTGGACGAAATCTCTAAAAAGGGATCTATTCTTGAAGATAAGGGATATAATATTGTTGTGATCAGCCATGATGACCGTGCCAAATTAAAACGGTTTACCGAGCAATATTTTTTCCCCTATCCAATGATTTCTGACCCTGAATCTGAAATCATCAGGGCTTTTGGTCTTTTGAATACAGAATATTTGAAGGGAACAGCGTATCACGGTATTGCCTATCCGGCTTTGTATATAATTGGCTATGACGGTCTTATTCTCGATAAATTCTTCGATATTAATTACAAAGAGCGCCTGAATGTTCGCGAAGTGCGCTTAATGCTGGATAAGTTCGGAGATTACGAAAGTGTTCTCACGGAAGAAGAGCGCACTGCGCCCATAGAGATTTCCCCCTAGTCTTCTAATCTTTAAGTAATTTTATTTCTTTTCCCTTGCCTTTTGTGAATGAAATTTGATTTTTTGTCTTATTCAGGGTATGATCCTATCATTCTAAAATACAGCAGGAGGAAAAAATGAAGGCATGTGCAACAGTGTCGGGCGGCGTTATGTTTATACCCGAGAATATACAGAGAAAAGCTTTAACAGCTCTGAATGACAATCAGGACAAAAAAGACGAGAAAAAAGCGAACTAATCGTTTTTAGAGTAGTTTGGTAATAAGGCGCAGGTAGAAAAAACCTGCGCTTTATCTTTGTGCGCCGCAATATTTTCTTGCTTTGCCTGCTTTGGCGCGTTACATAGGTTAAAAGACAAATAAGGTGTAGAGGAGATCAATGAATATTTCCAAAATCAAAATCGGCGAAAACATTCCTGAAGAAGTGAATATGATTGTTGAAAACCCGCTGGGCGGCATTCCGGTCAAATACGAGTTGGATAAAGACAGCGGCACAATGGTTGTGGATCGCTTTTTGCATACATCCATGATTTATCCTGGAAATTACGGCTTTATCCCGCATACGCTTTCGGGCGATGGTGATCCGGTTGATATTCTGGCTGTGGGGCGCACTCCTGTTATGCCGGGCGCTGTGATGCCTGTTCGCCCTGTGGGCGTATTATTGATGGAAGACGATGGCGGTCAGGATGAAAAAATCATTGCTGTTCCGGCGCCGCATGTGCATCCTTTCCATGATAATATCGAAGAATATACGGATATTCGCCAGATTAATCTGGATCAGATCGAGCATTTCTTTACCCATTACAAAGATCTTGAGAAGGGCAAATGGGCAAAAATGCTGGGCTGGCGCGATAAAGCAACCGCGCAAAAACTTATTCTAGAAGGTATCGAGCGCGCAAAAGAGCAATCCAAAGCCGCCTGAAACAAGCATTAAATCGAAAATTTATCCAGAACTGTGACATTCTCATAGCCTAAAGCTTCCAGGTATTCTGCGGCCTGAACACTGCGGACATTGCCCGCACAAACAAAGGCGAGAAGCTTGTCTTTAGGCAGTTCTTCATAGCGGGCAGGGATTTGTGAAACTTCAATATGAATGATGTCTTCAGGCATGGGATCATTGGCAATTTCTTCATCGGTACGTACATCGACAATCACATAATTTTCATTCTTCAAATTTTCATAGGAAATAAGTTGCGCCATTTTATGGTGTCCTTTCTTGTTTTTGACAGGTTGCCATTTTTGTCCATGTGATGAACATATACGACAGTTATCGTTTTTGCTTACAGTTAATTTTTCAAGACGGTGAGTTTGAAAATCAAAGGATAAAAACAGGCCGGGCTGGGTATTATAAAGGCCGGCAAGATATAAAAGGGCAAGATGGGCTTGATATAATCCTGTTAATCCTGCCGCTGTTCCCAAAACGCCTGCCTCATTACAATTACGCGCTTCTTGGGGAAGTTCAGGAAATAAACAATGATAACAAGGCCTATCACCCGCATAGCCTGCGAATATGCCGCACTGGCCTTCTGTGCGATTTACGCTTGCGCCAATTAAAGGAATATGCCGTTCAATAGAAATCTGGTTGAGGCGCGTTTTGGTTGCAAAATTATCACTGCCATCAAAAATCAGATCACAATTTTCGCTCTCGCTCATATCGATAAATCTTTTTTGGATCGCCGTAACCTGAATATCAGGATTGAGATTTTGCGCATATTGCGCGGCCAATTCGGCTTTGGATAAGCCGTTTTCGGAATTCTTATAGATGGTTTGCCGATGCAGGTTGGAGGTATCCACCTTGTCATCATCATAAATGGTAATATGCCCGATGCCTGCGCCTGCCAAAAACGGAAGCGCGACAGAACCAAGTCCGCCCGCGCCGACGATCAGCACTTTTGCTTTTTTAAAAAGGGACTGCTCTGCCACGCCAAATTCCGGCAAAGCCAGATGGCGGCGATATCGTTCCAACTCTGCACCGGTAAGAGTATTTTTATCAGCCATGGTTATCCTGATGCCAGAAAGGACGATCAATTAGCGGTGTAGAAGCGCTCGCATTGTCCTGCTCGGCGATTATTCCAGCCAGATAGGCATTACGGCCCGCTTCTATTCCTTGTGCAAAGGCCTTGGCCATTATGTGCGGTTGCCCGGCCTTGGCCACGGCCGTATTAAGCAATATGGCATCATACCCCATTTCCATGGCCGCCGTTGCGTGCGAAGGCGCGCCGATACCTGCATCAATCACAAGCAATTTATTGGGGAAGCGCGCGCGTAATTGTTTTAAAGCATAGATATTGTTGAGGCCGCGCCCTGAGCCAATCGGGGCGCCCCAGGGCATCAGAATATTACAGCCCAGATCGCTTAAATTCTGGGCGAGGACAAGGTCATCAGTCATATAAGGGAAAACTTCAAAGCCTTTTTCGATTAATATGCGCGTGGCGTCCAGCAATTTAAAAGGATCGGGCTGGAGCGTGTAATCATCGCCGATCACTTCCAGCTTTATCCAGTTTGTATCAAATATCTCCCGCGCCATTTCGGCGGTGGTCACGGCTTCTTCTATGCTATGGCACCCTGCTGTATTGGGAAGGATAGGGATATTGAAGCCTTTGATAATATCCCAGAATTTTTGCCCTTTGCCAGCGGCACTTTCACGGCGCAGGGAAACGGTGAGTAAACCCGTCTTGCCGGCCTCGATAGATTGGCGTAAAACATCGGGCGAGGGATACCCCGCAGTTCCCAAAAACAATCGGGATTGCAGGATAGTATCATTAATTTTGAGGGGCTGGCTCATCGTGCATTATCCCCCCTGCATCGGGGCGACAATCTCGATCATATCGCCATCATCCACAAATGTTTGCGTCCATTCACCCTTTGGGATTACTTTGCGGTTCTTGGCCACAGCGATCATCATGCCGATAACTTCTTCTTGCTCCAGCACATCATAGAGGTTTAAAGGGGCTTCAAAATTTTTAGGCGACCCGTTGATTTCCAGCTTTATCGTTTGTTTGCTCATAGAACAAATCCTTAAATTCATGGTCTTCATCATTGATAACCGCGGCGGTTATTTCAGCCATTATAGGTGCCAGTAAATATCCGTGGCGGAATAAACCGTTTGCGGAAACTATGTGTCCGCTATGTTTTATACGCGGCAGATTATCAGGATATGAGGGGCGAATTCCAGCTTTAAATGTAATAATTTGCGCTTCACCAAAACTGCTGTGCAGGCTGTATAGGGCGCTCATTAACTCCATGGAGGATCGAAGGGACACATGTGCATTTGTCTCGCTTTCAATCACTGTTGCGCCGATCATAAATACATGGTTCGGGCGCGGCACAATATAAAGCGGGTAGCGCGGATGCATAATGCGCACAGGTCTTTCCAGCGAGAATTCAGGGTTGCGCACAAGGGCGATTTCTCCCTTAACGCCGCGTAAATCCTTATCTTTATATTGCGCTCCCATACCGCGGCAATCCAGGACCCAATCGGTCTGAACATCATCGGGCTCTTTGCCATCCTGAATAAAAGTAACCTTGTCTTTGAGATAATCACATAAAGAGCGCATAACGGTTTCGGGTAAAATTTGGGCTTCATCTTCCAGATAAAGCCCTTGTTTAAACCGCTCGGGCAGGGCGCTTTCAATATTCTGCGGCCTTTTATATTCTTGCAATTCGGTCGGTAGATGATCTTTAAATCGCTCCAATATATAGCGGTCTTCTGCATGCGCAATTAAAAGACTTCCATTTTGCTGGAAGCCTGTTTCAAGCGGGAAATCGTGCCAGCGGGAAATTGAGGCCAGCCCGGCGCGAACCCAGCGCATATCCATATGCTCGATTTCGCTGTAAGGCGCAAGCATGCCACCCGCAATCCAGCTGGCATTGTCGGCGGGAAAGCCTGCTTGGTCATAGATGGTAACCGCAAATCTTTTTTGTGCGCAGGCATAAGCGCTCATTAACCCCATAATGCCGCCGCCTAGAATTGCGATTGTTTGTTGCCTGCTCATCATGATTGAACACTAGGCAAAACCCTTGGCTTTGACAATAGATTTACGAAGATTTGTCTTTTGAAAGAGTAGTGCTTGCGGAGGTTTATTTGCTTTTCCTTATAAATATTTCAGACATGCCTTGACGCGCCAAGGCTAAATGCTTATATCTATCTTTCTTATCGCGGGATGGAGCAGCCCGGTAGCTCGTCAGGCTCATAACCTGAAGGTCGTAGGTTCAAATCCTACTCCCGCAACCAATTTTTTCATTTATATTTCAATGACTTAGCCGTCATTTCGATGCGATGCAGATCGATACCCTGCATCGGATTTGGAAGCAATCCGGAAGCAAATTCCTGACAACCCCTTCGAAAATCAGTGAAAATAAGAGCGGCTCCAGGCGTTCCGGGTGGTTCATATATTGATTTTCAAGAGCTCGTGCTTAATATTAAAGGCAATATGCCCGATGCCTCTTCACGCAAGTGTACGCATCGGCTTTCTTTTTTTTTGGCTATGTTGTGGCCACAGAGTTTAAATTTGTTGTCGTAACGGTACTGTGAGTACCCTTATCAGCGAAAATTTAAAGCGATCCTCCCGCTACTTGCGTTAACCCTGCTATATTACTGATCCATAAATTCACATTTTCCGTGAAAAAATGGAGCGATAGTATAGCAATGGAACAGAAAAACTTTATGAGTCAAAGCCGGGCACGGCTTGCTGTTTAGGCGCGCTGGGTGTCTTGTGGCACCAGCTGAATCATCAACTTGGATCCGGTCATTTCTGCCACGCGCTCCAATGTTTTAAGACTTGGCTTATGACCGCTTTCAAGGCGTGCGATAGAGGGCTGGGATGTCCCCATTTTATCGGCAAGCTCTTCTTGGGTCAGCCCGGCGCGCACGCGGGCTTCAATCAGAGAGCGTGCGAGCGCGAATTCAGGCGCAAGCTCATCATAGGCTTTCTGAAATTCAGGATCCTTGCTCCATTTTTTGGCAATTTTATCGAATGGCTTTGTCATTCTTTTAACTCCTTAAGACGCTGTTGGGCTAACTTTTTAGCTTTGTTAGGCGTTTTCTGTGTCTTTTTTATAAAGGCATGCAGGATAACAACCCGTTTGCCTTTCGCCGTCACATACAGAGCGCGGCCTATGTTATCTTTACCCTTCATCCGCATTTCCCAGATTTTACCCTCGATATGCTTGATATAAGGCTCGTGGACGTTTTCAAGGCCAAATGTCGTAATCAATTCAACAATATGAGCCAGTTTTGCACGAAGGCCGGGAGGCAATGCTTCAAGCTCTGCTTCAACGGTTTCGTTTAAAACTTCTACTGTCCATTTATTCATTATATCAAAATTGGTATATTTTGCAAGGATTATTAGGAGCGCCAGAAATGACTGATTCCATGATAACCGATTCCCATAAAGAATGCAGTCTTGTAACAGGTGCTACTTTAAAGTGCACGATCCTGCCGCTTATAAGCGATAAGCAGCAATATACTGCACTTTAAATAACCGTTCGGAACGTCAATGATATACGTCGTCCGCGCTCCGCTTTCAATCCATAAACGACATCTGATTTTCGCGCCGGGATGGCATGCGTCCACTCATATCGTGCCGGGCCGGAGAGGATAATCAGGCTGCGCGGCTCCAGATAGAGGTCGTGTTTTTCCTGTCCGTTTGTGAAGTGCATGACTGCGCCTGATCCAAGGCTCAGGCTGGCAATTGTATCGCTGAAACATGGCACGCAATCCACATGAGCGGAAATGCCCTGTCCGGGCAAATATTCATTCACAATGGCTTGATCGGGTTTGAAGGAAAGTTTTCGCGTGACGGGCATGAGCCAATTCGGTAGAGAGCCGAGATAAGAGTCAGCTGTCACCGCACGCGCTTTGTAGTCGTATTTGTAACCGTAATGCTGTACACGGCGCTTGAGGTCATTCAGCCAGGGCTGCTGGTCGATAATTTCAATCAATGCTCGCTCTTCTTCTGTCGTGATAAAATCGGGCAGATACTGAAGGCCGGGAATATCCGGCGCAGCTGGTGCCGGGATATCAAATAATAAACCCGTCATAAATGTACGATCTCCAAAGGCCGATCCCATTTCCGCTGTAAATATTCGGCCAGCAGGCGCCGGTGACAATGATGCTGCGTTTTACAGGCACACAGAAAGCACGCTTGGTGCACTTCGTCGGGACTGAGGATGCGGGCAATATTTCGGTGATTGATCAGATCGATATATTGCACCTCGTAATCGTTCCAGCGTATCTTTTTGTCCTTGAAAGGCTTTAAAATATCGTCGCTGGGTGCCAGTTCTTTGCGGTATTCGTAATCAATACCAGCGATTTTGTTCAGAAAATAAGGGAGATCTTTTTTCTTCGCAAACCCGGCCAGCTGTGAGCTCGCCCACAGGAGCGTATCAATGACTTTTTTGACGCCTGCGCCGCGCAGCCGCTCAAAGAAATCTTCTGCGCTGGAGCCGGTAAAGCCGATGGTGAATATCTTGATTGTTTTTTCATTCATCATAAACTGCTGGTTAGTTCGACTTTTGTAGCTGTATCATTCATCAATCTCCGGTACTTGGCGGACAATCACATTCCACTTTTTGTTTTTTTCGACGGGCAAAGGAGCCAGATGAGGGTTTTTAGCAATCGCGGGTTCCAGTTCCGTCCAGGGCCTTTGCGTTTCCTGCATAAAGCCGACATGAAGCTCTTCTGTGCATTGTTGATATCCCAGACGGTCGAGAAGCCAGCCAACGCGCTGTACGACTGGACGCTCAAACTTTGCCGCTAATTTAGCCAGCTTTCTGGGTTCAATTTTATCTCCGAGATCGGATAAAACCGTGGCGATATGGTTCAGTCCCCCCGCCGCATACGGATAGCGTAATAAATCAAGCACTGTCAGTTCAATGGAAGAAATTTTCATCCGGCCTGTATCTGTTTTGTGATCCTCGATTCCCATATGACAGGATTCCATATCTTTCCTGTAATAGAAAGAAAGTACGGAGCGTCCGACAGAGATGCGCGGGATCCTCTTATCCGTGATGACCTGAAATTCCATGACGGCCTGATGCGTAGCGCCATGTAATTCCGCTGCTTTCAGGAGACCCACATAATAGGAACACTCCTCATGGCGCATCAGATCATCAATATACCAGCTTGGCGGCGGTGCCCCCCACGACAGATATTGTGGCGGGACAACGACATAGAATCCCTGGCGCGGGCTAACGAGTCGGTTCTGTTTCTGCAAGCGCTCAGCAGCATCCAGTAGCGCACCTTGGTTTATACCCAAGGCCTCTCGGGCCTGCCGTCTGGAAAACACAACCTGACCAGAGGACATCAAGTTATCCAGATATGAGGGTAGTGATTTTATCTCTTCTAGAATCATGCTTAATTATCCGCATTTTTCGCGGAAAAATCAACATAATTATATTATTTTGATAAATTTATGTTCAAATATCCGCATTTATAGCGGAAATCTTAACACAATTCTATGGCCGGGGCATAATTTCCATACGGTATGTTATCACGCTTTGGCGCAGATTATGAAATTTCAATCCGCACTTTTATATCCCTCAAGCGCATAGGGTTTTAAAAAGATGCGCTCTTTCAGCAGGGTATTGTCGACTTTTGTCAGCGCGGCCTGCTCTGCAACCTCATCCCATTTCGTGTGGATCGTGTAGACCTGTGCATCGATAATTTCCCTGGCTCTGGTTTCATCCAGCAGGAAATGATTGGATGCGGCAAGGGCGGTTACCAGTCGGCTGGATCTGTCTGATCCGTTGATCTCCATGGCTTGTGTGGCCTCACCGCCTGTGCGGAATTGCGGGCAGATATCATAAGCCGGTGTCAGGCACAGTTGTTTCCCGTCCCAGAATGCCGCATGATTACGGGCGTGGTCGTCCGTGTTGCCGCAAAGAATGTTAAAAACCAGACGTCCGAATAGCTCTTCCAGCGTTTTTTTGGGCCGGATAAAGCGATGACGAATAATTTCAGCGAATGTCTGATAGCTGGCGTAACGGCCTTCCATTTCATCAAGACCCTGCAGCGTCAGTGAGGAAAGCATCAGTTTTCTGGCCCATCCCTTATCCGTCCATTCGCGGTCAAACCGCTCGACCAGCAAAACATCCTTGCCAGCAGCGCGTGTTACTTTGACATCGGCGATATGAAGACCGCACAGCCGGGCAAGGCGCATGCCGACGAATTCTGCCTTGATGACATTGTATATGTCGGTGCTGGAGGAAAATTTAGCGATGTATTTTTTGCGGTGATCTTCAATCATTGCTTTGGGCCGGGCGCCACCGATTTCGGTTCCGTGGTTCAAGGCCATACCCAGCTCTTGTGTCAACGGTATGCCTTTTTCTACCAGTTCGGCAGCGTTCATCAATTCTTCTAAGGAGGCTTCGCCAGATAGGCGGGGCTTGTACTGCGTCGGTGAGGCCTGAAAATCAAGCGCGCCAATCCGGTCAGAACCCGATTCCATGAGATAGGTCAATTCACCCAGATCCCCGGGATCGGCATCCTTGCCTTTCGCGCCGAGGAGGCGGTTCAAAATAACCCGCCGCCCCCAGGCATCGGGAGAAGCATCACGCAAGGCTCCGTGCAAAGTTTCCGTGCCGCCGTTTTTTTCCTGAATGCCGGGTCGAAGCGGCAATTCGGCTGGATCCAGAGGAATAGCGTTATCCCGCTCCAGATAGCTTTGACCGTAGTTAAAGACCAGCCTGTTTTCGGCCTGTGTAATCTTTCCTGCCACAACTGGCTCGCTTTGCTGCGGCAGCCATATCCAGACATAAGCTTCGCTGTAGGACAGTTTAGAAATCATCGTCTACCTCTATTTTCTTAGGCTTTACTTTCGCCGGGAGCAGCGCCAGCTTGTCCTCAATGAATTTATTTTTAAGTTTTAATTCATCCAGATCACTGCTGAAAAGCTGCACGCCAAGAAGGCTCGCAACCTCGAAAACAACGCCGATGGAACAGGATGGATCGGCGTTTTCAATCCGGTACAAAAGATCCCTCGAGATGCCTGCGCGCTCCGCAAGCGCAGCTGCTGTTATGCCAGACTCCACGCGCGCGACTTTTATGCGCCCCGAGAGGAGCTTTAAAGCCTCGTTTGTATAGCGCGAGTATATTCTTTGTGTTTTTCCCATAGCTATTGTGTCTTAAATTTAATGCATTAATGCATTTAATGACTGTTATATAAGACATTCTAGCTTTTTAAAAGCTCTTTGTCAAATTATACTGGATCGGCTTCGGATGCGGCCATAACCATGCAAATCTAACATTAAACGTGCAATTTGCATGGTTATATATTGAGCCCTTTAATATCATCGTAAATTTCACGGAAAACAACCTTCGAAAATCTGCGTAACGCGCTATAGTAGGCCAATAATAATTGCGAAGAAAAGAAAAACCATGGCCGAACAATCAGATTTTCAGGAATTTCTGAACACACAAAAAGAGCAGTTTCATAAAAGAAATCGTGATGCACGTTTCTTAATTAAGGCGTTTGGACGTTGCCTGCATGAATTGTCAAAGCATACTGATGCCGATCTTGAATGGGTTCATCAGGAGTTGATGATTGAAATGGGTGCTAAATTCCAAACAAAAGTCGATGCTTTGGATATTGGCGGTCTGGTCGCTTTGCTGGTTTGTTTTGGTTCTTCTGTAGAACAGGCTAAAAGGGCTGTTGAACAGCTCTATGGCATAAGTGAAAAAACGGCACGTGATGCCTATAACATGGTACTGAAAGATTTTAACATTAAGGATAAATCCGAAATTTCTTCAAATATAGAATTCCGCTCCACCTTTGTTTATGAGGCTTCTACCGTGGTAAAAAAACTGGGTAAGCCATTTCCTGAAGACCATCCAGCGGCATTAGAGGCATATAAAAAAGCATTGGCAGCCGAAAAAGAATTTGCCCTTCACGGCCCTAAAAGTTTTGAAAACACAACTCCGTAAATTGAATTTACGCATGTAAAACGACTTTACGCTCCGTAAACTCAAATTACGGAATACGCATATTTTGTTACCTGGATCATGCTCTCCTCAGTGCTTGGAAAAAGCACGAAATTTCAATCAGAAATAAGGAGATCATGACAATGACCGATAAAACCTTCTTCAATCAATACGAGCTGTCCAAGCGGTGGAAAATATCACCGCGCACGCTGGAGCGTTGGCGCTGGCTGGGCAATGGGCCGCGTTATCACAAGATCGGCGGGCGGGTCGTTTACAGACTCTCGGACATCGAAGAGTTCGAGAATGGCCGCAGCTTTACCTCCACCATGGATGAGCAGCATGGGGGTGCACAATGATTACAGAAAAATATCTCCGTGATTTTGCGTAGGATTGTAAAATCTCTGCAGAAATACCGCCGATGACAAGGGAGCATAATTATATTGCCGTCTTAGATAAAGGTGTCATAAAGCCGGTTCCACTGAAAGAAACGTATCTGGCTCCGACTGATCCGGAATTCTTTCTGATGACAACCCAGTGGGAACTTGGCGTTATATTCCAACGCAAAAAGCAAAAGCCTGTCTGGCTTTGCCAGCATGTTGAGGATCTGATGCACATCTGTATCCCTCTGAATGCCGGAATGCAGTGGGCTTATATGCTCACTGATTATAATGAAACCTTTGAAGCCGCTGTTTATGTCGACAATTTTTCTTTGAGAGG
>JBKHDZ010000046.1:0-13407 GCA_046541095.1 Alphaproteobacteria bacterium | reverse complement strand
CCGCTCAGGCGTGCAAGCACGCTACGCTTTTTACCGCTCAGGCGTGCAAGCACGCAAGGCGTGCCCGGAATTGCAAATGCGCAAGAAAAAAGCGGAGCATTAAGCCCCGCTCTTTTTTGAATATTTCTTATATCTAAGCTGCGATTTTCTCGCCAACCTCAACGCGGCGTCCGGCTTCGGCTGTATTCAAATGATCGTGAATATGCTCGGACAATACATCGGTATAGCCATGGAAGAAGTGATTGGCTTCCGGTAGAACGCGGTAATCAATCGAGATGCCTTTTTGCATTTGCACCTTGTCTATGAAATTGGCCACAGCCGGTTCCTGAACAACGTCATCCCTGCCGCCCTGCACAACAAGACCCGAGGTCGGGCATGGCGCAAGAAAGCTGAAATCGTACATATTGGCCGGTGGGGCAACAGAGACAAAGCCCTGAATTTCGGGGCGGCGCATCAAAAGCTGCATACCGATCCAGGCTCCGAATTGAAACCCGGCCACCCAGACATAGGGCGCGTTCTGGTTGATTTCCTGCATCCAGTCCAGCGCGGCGGCGGCATCGGACAATTCACCCTCGCCCTGATCGAATAAGCCTTGCGAACGGCCCACACCACGGAAATTAAACCGCAGAACGGAAAATCCGCGCTCTACAAAATTCTGAAACATTGTATATGAAATTTTATTATTCATCGTGCCGCCATGTTCGGGACTTGGATGTAAAATCAAAGCGAGCGGCGCGTTTTTGACTTTAGAGTGGGAATAGCGGCCCTCAAGGCGACCAACAGGACCATTGAAAATAATTTCTGGCATAAATACTCCTTCTTTATTTAAGGAATTATGAAAACCCCTTAATTGCCATAACTAAAATATTATGTTTACTACAGCAATTACTTTAATTAAGTGTATAAAGAGATTGGTATTATATGTCCAGAAATATTCTCTAAGCCATTGAAATAATTGTGGACAACAATATTTTTTCACAGTTTAATCACAGAATCATCCACCATTATTTACTTGATTATGAATAATAAACGCACCTTATGAAACAAAAAACCTATCTTGATTATAACGCCAGCGCCCCCATGCGACCGCAAGTTATCACGCATATGAGCGATATTATGCAAGCCCCGCATAATGCTTCGGCCGTGCATCAATTCGGACGCGATGGAAAACGCTTGATTGATACGGCGCGCCGCCAGATTGCAAGTATTACAGGCGCCGATGAGAATAACGTGATTTTTAACAGCGGTGCCACAGAAGGCAACAACACGGTTTTAAAACATTTCGCCGCCAAAGGGCGCGTGCTGGTCTCGGATATGGATCACCCCTCGGTTCTGGATGTCATCCCCGAGGCCGAAAAAATCCCCTCCTTAAAAAGCGGCCTTGTGAACCTCGCCGCGCTGGAAGAGATGCTCAAGGACGGAAAGACCGAGCTGGTTTCGGTCATGCTCGTCAATAATGAAACAGGCATCATCCAGCCTATCGCCGAAATCTCGAAACTGGCCCAGCGCCATGGCGCATTTGTGCATTGCGATTGCACACAGGCTTTAGGGCGTCTTGCGCTCGCTATAAACGCACTTGGCATACATTTTATGACATGCGCCAGCCATAAAATCGGCGGCCCCCAAGGCGTTGGCGCGCTTATTTTGGGGTTATGCGGGGAAACACCTGTTTTGCTGGAAGGCGGCGGGCAGGAAAAACGCGCTAGGTCCGGCACGGAAAATGTCGCGGGCATTGCTGGCTTTGGTCTGGCCGCAGAATTGGCGCAAAAACATATGGACGATTACCAAAAGCTTGCGCAGCTTAGAGATTACCTCGAAAATGAAATGCTAAAAATACATCAACTGTCATCCCGAGCGAAGTCGAGGGATCTTCGGCCTGAATCAGAAGATTCCTCCACTTCACTTCGTTACGGTCGGAATGACGAGGGTTTAAAATTCTATGGCCAAGACCTTGAGCGCGTTCCCAATACCTCCATGTTCTCAATCCCGGGCACATCATCGGAAACCATGCTGATGGCTTTTGATCTCGAAGGCATAGCCCTTTCGAACGGCTCGGCCTGCTCCTCTGGTAGCGTTAAAGCCAGCCATGTGCTCAAGGCGATGGGCGCAAGCGATGAGGATGCTTCCAGTGCCCTGCGCGTTTCTCTGGGCTGGGACAGCACGCAAGAAGACATAAATGCCTTCCTGCGCGCCTTTGAAAAAATTGTGAATAGACTTTAGATTTGCTAAAACTGGACAAAATAGGAATTTTGTCTTATATTATTTTGATGATTTTGACGTCACAGAAAAATAGAGCATTGTCATCCCAAGCACAGCAAGGCCACCAAGAATTCGCAGATTCTCAATATCAGGCACCATTTGATGGACTATTTCTCACCTGTCATTGCGAGGAGGCAAAGCCGACGTGGCAATCTATAAATTTGAACATGGATTGCTTCGCTTTCGCTCGCAATGACGATAGACGTAGCGGGCTTGCCCGCCTGAGCCTTTTAAACAAGCGTAGCGCGTTTACGCGCCTGAGCCATTTAAACAAGCGTAGCGGGCTTGTCCGCCTGAGCCATTTAAACACCCGTAGCGGGCTTGCCCGCCTGAGCAATCTTAAAACTCCCCCCACCCCGCCAAAATCTGAAAACGAACTAAACAACCTTAAGAAATGTGAATTATATCAATATGTTACAAAGTAGCAATTTTCTACATACCATGCAACTCACAAAAATTTGCTTTTTGCGTCTAAAAACCATATATAAGGCGGACTATGAATAGTTTAGGCATTGATAAAGATCCGAAAGATACCCGCGTTGTCGTCGCCATGAGTGGCGGCGTGGATTCCTCCGTGGCGGCGGCTTTGCTCCATGAACAAGGCTACGATGTTGTCGGTGTCACGCTCCAGCTTTACGATTACGGCAAGAAGGTTGAAAAAGCCAAAACCTGTTGCGCGGGGCAAGATATTTACGATGCGCGCCGCGTCGCCGAAGAGCGCGGCTTTCCGCATTATGTGTTGAATTACGAGAGCAAATTCCGTGAGAGCGTGATTGATGATTTTGCCGATAGCTATATGCGCGGCGAAACCCCTATTCCATGCATACAATGCAATCAAAGCGTGAAATTCCGCGATTTGTTGAAAGTCGCCAATGATCTGGGCGCGGATTGCATGGCAACGGGCCATTACATCCAGCGTAAGGAAAATCAAAACGGCAAGGCCGAATTGCACCGCGCCATTGACCCGATGAAAGACCAGAGCTATTTCCTGTTTGCCACGACGCAAGAACAGCTGGATTATCTGCGCTTTCCCCTTGGTGGCTGGACAAAAGATATCACCCGCGATCATGCCGAGCGGCTGGGGTTGGTGACTGCCGATAAACCTGACAGTCAGGACATATGCTTTGTCCCCAATGGTGATTATGCTTCTGTGGTGAAGAAAATACGCCCTGAAGCCGAGAACCCCGGTCATATTGTGGACGAGAAAGGCAATATTCTAGGCGAGCATAAAGGCATTATTCATTACACAATCGGCCAGCGCCGCGGCATTGGTATTGGCGGCGGCGTATCCGAGAATAACGCACCTTTTTACGTGATTGGTGTGGATGCAAACCGCAATGAAGTGATTGTCGGCCCCAAGGAAGCATTGGCACGGGATATTATTTATATCGGGCAATGCAACTGGCTGATGCCCGAGCTATCCGAAGGCATTAATGTAGATGTTAAATTCCGCTCTATGATGAAGCCTGTCAAAGCAACAATTACCACGGCCAAAGACGGTAAAGCCTCAATCATGCTGGCTGACCCGCAATTTGGTATTGCACCCGGTCAGGCGGCTGTTGCGTATTTGGGTGAGCGCGTCATTGGCGGTGGATGGATAACCAAAACGGATAAAACCAGATGAGCGCAGAAAAAAAGCCACAAGCACAATCTTCTATGAAGCAGGATGATCCAAATGCCCACACGCCCGCTGACCACCCGCAGGTCAAGCCACGCAAAATCGGCGTTTTGCTACTCAATCTTGGAACACCTGATGCAACGGATTATTTTTCGATGCGCCGCTATTTGAGCGAATTTTTAAGCGATAAGCGGGTTATTGATTACCCTGCTTATTTCTGGCAACCGCTTTTGCAAGGCATTATTCTGACTTCACGCCCGTTTCGAAGCGGCGCGGCATACCGCAAAATCTGGAATAATGAGCGCAGTGAATCACCCTTAAAAACCTATACGCGCAGCCAGTGTGATAAGATCGCAGCCGATCTGTCCGCTAAATACCCCGATCTGGAGTTTGAATGGGGCATGCGCTATGGCAATCCATCCACCAAAAACGGCATTGATGCTCTGGTGGAAAAAGGCTGTGATCGCATATTGTTCTTTGCGCTCTATCCGCAATATAGCGCCTGCACCACGGCAACGGCCTATGATAAGGCATTCGACCATTTAAAAACGCTCAATCGCCAGCCTGCTATTCGCACGGCTGATGCCTGGCATGATGATGCGGGGTATATCGATATTCTGGCAAAAACCATGCAAGAAGCCTTTGATAAAGCCGATACTAAGCCGGAGCATGTGATCGCCTCTTTTCACGGCCTGCCCAAGCGCTATTTGATGAATGGCGATCCTTATCATTGCTATTGTGCCAAAACCTCAAGGTTATTGCGCGAAAAAATGGGCTGGAGCGAAGAGAACTGGACATGCACCTTCCAATCGCGCTTTGGGCCTGAGGAATGGCTGCAACCCTATACCGATGAAACCGTTGTCGGTCTTGCGAAAAAAGGCGTCAAACATATCGCCGTCATTTCGCCCGCATTTGTTTCGGAATGCGTGGAAACGCTAGAAGAATTGCAACTGGAATTGAAAGAGGAATTTCTGGAAGAAGGCGGTGAAACCTTTACCTATGTGTCCTGCCTGAATGACCGCGATGATCATATTGCGTTTTTATCCAGGCGTATTGAAATGGAATTAAAGGGCTGGATTTAAGGCTTATAAAGGCTCGCACCCTAACGGCGTAATCGCATTGGCCGAGCGGTCATAGACTATACCGGTTGCAAATAAAGGCTCTATTATATCTCCATCACCATCCATATCGGCAGAATCCACACCGCAATCAAAAGCAACGCTAGGGCTGGGACGGAACAACGGCTCGCACAAAACGCCGCCCGCATCCATCCCGACAGCCACTTCACCGGGGCCGCACGTATCTCCTGCACCAACAATTTGCACGGGCTGCATACAAACAGATGGATCTGCCGCTGTCGGGCGCAAATCATCCTCGCAATATCCATCTTCCGAGCGAATAATCGGTGCCGAAGTTCCTGGTGTCGGGTCATCATCCACAATCATGATATCGCCCAGAACATGCAATTTGCTGAACGGATCATTAAAACCATCGCCGACACCAACATCACCGATATTGGTGTTATACAAAAATCGCTGGCCCGGAAGTCCGGCTGTATTACGTGCGGATGTCCACAAATTCGTAGAATAGCTTGAGCGGTAATGAACAATATCATCAAAGTAAGCTGGACTGCTTTCTTCATCGGCGCGAATGGCCTTACGGAACACCACATCGACATTATCGGGGTTAGGATCAATAACATGATCGCAATTCTCTATTTCCAGTGTTAATCCGCTTCCAGAATATCCGGGCAAAAAGGGATCATCCACGCCCGGTGGTGGCGGCATTCCCCAAGAAGAAAAATCACAATCCTGCACTTGCATACCTTGCGCTGTGTAAGCGCCGCGTTTGTTACGGCCATGCGAAACCAGAACATAATGCGCCGAAGTATCGGGTATGGTCACATCAATTCCGTTTTCATCAACAACCTTGATAGCACCCATATTAGGCATAACGCCTGTACCAAGAGAAAAATTGCGGCCACGATCGGCCATGGTTTCCGTCACGGCGTAGGTAAAGCGCATATCGTAACCATCAAAAGACATATACTCGCGGTAACTTTCTCCCATCACGCCCAAAGCGGATTGTTCGGTCAGCGTACGAAACGGCAAGATTCCTATTACTGTATATTCCAGATTGGAATCGCCATCAATATCGCGCGCGCTATTGCGGGCGCATATAACATTGCTTTCTGCAAGGCTGGTCTGCAAAAGCGGCCTTTGGCCAGCGCCGCAAGCGCCTCCTAACAATGTCAGATCAATATTTCCGCAGCGCGTTTCACGCCCGTAGTCGGGATGAGAAGGAGGAAGTGTCGGGTCGGCAGGGCAAGGATAGCGGCCATATTCCTGCAAAAAAACATTCAAGGCAGTATCCAGATTTTCAATATGCTCTAGCGTTGTCTTATAGTCTTTTTCAAAGGTCAACAAGCTATAGCCGCGTAAAAAGGCAGCCATTAAAATACCGGAAATCAGAACGACAATAGCGATTTCTACCGTCGTAAAGCCCTTAATCGATCTGTTATTTAATTTGGCTTTTATTCGCATTGACAATCATTCCAGTAAAGAAAGTTTACGCCAGCAGACCTTTTGCAAATACCAACGGTATCCACGCCGCACGAACAACTGTCGCCTTCAAAAGAGCCGCCAGGATTCGTATTGGAATTAATGGGCGGGCCGGAATCAGGCTTGGTCCACTGACAGCTTGTACAATCCTGCAATAAAGCTCCGGTATCGACATAAGTTCCGGAAGAACAATCCAGCGTCGTTTCAAATCGCCTTACGCCTTCCAACGGTGCGGAACATGTTTCATCCCGGAATGAGATATCCCCAACGCATGTGCAGGGCTCGGTGTGATCATAATTCGTCCAGTATCCGACTTCGCCCGGAGTATCGAGATCGCCCGACACAGGAGGACATGTCCAGCGTCTGTGTCGCACAAATTCGGTATCGGTATAGCTTTCCCCGTCAAAGGTAAAGCTATTCTCATAACCGGGGTCACACGCGTTCTGAATATTCGGAACAGAATCGCTATTTGAAGGACAGGTACATGCTGCGTAATCCGTATCCACAATATTTGTTCCATAGGGGGCGCAGGAAGTGACTTCAACAGTGTCTGTTACATACCCCGAAACACGATCAGAGGGAACACCTAGTACAGAAGCGCAGCTTCTATTAAATTGCGCAAAAGTTGAGCCCACAGTACAATTACAAAGTGCTGCATTAGATGTCCATATTATATTCCAACCGCCAGTATCTGTTTGCGGACAATTTTTCATTTCAACCCTTAACGTTGTTCCTGCTCCCGAGGCACAATCACTAGTCGAACTCATAACACGGTAATCTTCACGGCACCAGCAATCATGGTTGGCGTTATCATTGGCCGGGATAACACTCATCGGTGCGGACGGCGTATAGGCTGTATAGGATGAACTTGCCACAAGCGCTGTTCCATCACTGACATACATGGGTTCGGCATCGGTTCCGGCATTCCAGCTTCCAAAACCACCGGTTGGATCTGGATCATAACTCCCCTTTTCTCGCGTTGCGCCCGGCAAAGTATTATACGCGGCTGTAGGACAATCGAAACGATCGCGCACAAGATTACAATCAACCTGAGTGCGCATAGCATTATTGAGGCTATCTACATAACCCTGCAAATTAGATAAAGATGTCGGTACATCACCCGGAACCATTAAGGAATCTGCATAGGCAAAATCGAAGGCTGCGATCATATAGCATTGGCCGGAATAAAAATACTCATACTATCCGGCTGCTATTGACGGCAAAGTGCCGGTCACGCCGCATGAATTCATAACGCTGGTGGAAGGACAAGGTGGCAGAGGTGGATTATCACAAACCAATTCACCGGAAGACGTGATACCACTTAAAACCTGACCGGAAGGGCAATCAAACTCTGTTATTGAGGCGCAAACAGCTTGGCCGCGGCGGATTCCAACCATCATTTCATCATTGGGACATTTCAGATTTCCGCCCGTGGCGGTCCCTGTTGTCGTCATCGGCGTCCCCCCTGAAAAACGCGTATCGGTAAAGGGAACCCCAAGAGCACCAAAAGACAATGGCTCGGCTCCTGTATCCGCGCCTCCGATAATAACCGGATCAAAACAATTCTCGGGCACTCCCGATCCATCCAATCTCTGGCAAATTTCCCGGGCCACTACACCGCCTGTATCAGGGAGAGGATTTCCAGAAGTATCAATTTCACGCTCCACCGTGACAATCAAATCCGAAGGCGAAGGCGCGCTATAGCCAGCGGCACATTGAGGGTGGTTTAGCGCATTGGCCTCGCAAATTTCGCGCGCCGTCATACCGCCCGAAACAATCGTAATATCATCTATATGCGGCAAACATATGGCCGTAACAGCGTTTCCGCCGCATTGTATGGCTTGCTGGTCATCATAGCCGGTGTTTTGGACATCAAAAGCAGAAACAGTGGTCAAAGACATGGCTGCGGGGTTGCCGATAAGCCCGCCTACTACATTTTCACCGCCTGCCTTTAAATGAATATCGGAGGTATCGCCATCTTTATATTGCCATGGCGTGGAAGGCTTTCCACCGCTGAAGCTGACAACATCATCAAAGCCCGTGTTTCTTTCCGACACGAAAAAGACACTGTCATCATTGCAATTATCGACTTCTTCACTTAACGCTGATGCGCAAGCCCCGGTGCGAACGCCAGATCCGCGAAAAGCACCTGTAAATTCCTCGCCATGGCTTAAGACAATATAATGTGCCGTGTGCGGAGGCTCTACAGCGGAGATAACAGTGCCGCCGCCATCTTCTTCTTTTGTAATGGATATGCCGCCCAAACGCACATCATAATCATCAGGATCGGTGAGAATATCAGTAACAGCATAGGTTAAACGCGAACCATAGCCATCATACATATCATCTTCTTCTAAATTGAGAGTTTTAAAAGGGATTGCGCCTATCACAACCAGATTATCGCCAACCGGCAAACGCCCTGTGGTATCATCGCTGGCCTCTGCAATCACGCCCGATTGCGGAGTTGTCGAAGAGCTATGGATACAATCCCCTGTAGTAGCGTCGCGCGATTCAAAGCCATAATCCGTATCGCCGGAAACCGCATCACGCGGAGCGGGGCACGGATACCGCCCGTAAGCATTAAAAAACCCTTCTATAGAATTATTAACCCTGTCTATAGAAAAGTCGGTGCGTTCTATTTTTCGGTTTTTTTCGTATAAATTATATGCTGTCAAGGCCGGTGCAATAAGCAGGCCCAAAACCAAAATAGCCACCGCCATTTCAATCAAGGTAAAACCTTTTTGCGTATTATGCGTATCAAACGTACTTTTTATCATAACATCATTTCCTTCAAAACTTATGGTACCGGCCTGCAAATCACCTGTCCTGTTGCCGCATCAATACCGGCCATACGATACCCACTCGGCCCCGGCAATGATGCGCAATCCTGATATACAATAGGCGCAGAACCAGTCGTTGCGCCGACTTCAAATTGGAACGCATCGAAAATATTTCCATTGTGATCCACTTGGCCCATATTGCCATTGCCGCCCAAATTGGATGTTTGCGCACAATAAGTCTGGGAATTACCGATACCAACCATAGCGCGCACCCTGTCGCCCAAAGTGCTGTCCTGATAACAATTCATATCAGCAACCTCTCCGCCCAATAATTCAGGGGACATATCATTGCTTGAAAAATCCGAAATTGTTTCGGCAATAATGCGCCCTTCTTGGACGCCGGTTGTTGCAGGATCATCTTGCGCGCGCATATCGCCCTTTACGTGCAAAACTGTTTCAGGCTCTTGCTCGCCAATCCCCAAACGATTGGCACTGGTCACGATAATTTCAGGGCTATTAAAATTCTCGTTCCAGATCGCGGCTTGCATTTCATCGACTTCATGGGTTAAATCATCGTAAAAATTGGGGCCGGGGTTTAAATTCCGCGTCCCGTTGGCTTCGCGCGATGGAGCAAGGTTGTTGACTGTACCGCCGGAGCCTTGCGGTCTGGGGTCTTGCCTTTCGTTGCTGTCAATCATGAAGCGATTATCCAGAAAATCACAATTTTCATCCTCGTATTCAGGATTGGCAGTTTCTATACACGGCGCCACAATCACTCCGTTAGCGCTGAATCCGCCCTTTCCTTCAGGGCCTGTGGATACAAGCAGCATATCAAAATCTGTATATCCTTGGGTTACGCCAGTTACAGGAGCCAGGTGCAAAACATTTTGCGTGAAAGTATTCAGGGCGTTGAATTCAATTCCCTGCGGAGCCGATCTGACATAGGTTCCGCCGCCATAAGCACTTGCCGCATCCTGAGTTTGGCGGGCGGTAACAACATATAAAATTCGCTGGCCCCATTTATCATAGGCCTTATCTTCCTCAATTTGTATATCGGCAAAAGGCACCATGCCGATTAAAAGCTCTTCCTCGGGCGCCAGTGTGCCTCCTCCATCATCTTCAACAATAAGGCAGGTCCCATCTGTTGCCATGCCGCCACTTGTTGGCCCTGAACAATCCGCTGGAAAAATATTCATCCCTGTCGGGTCAAAAGCTTTACCGTATTGGGCATCACCTTCCACAGCCGTTAAACTCGCCGGCATGGGGTAGCGATCATGGGTGTTTACGAAATTCTCAATGGCTTGTTCAATATCACGAAAATTAGCGTAGGTTTCGTTGATCACAATTTGTTTGCGCTCAATGCTGTAAATCGCCAGCAACGGCGTCATAATCAGGCCAAGAACCACCATTGCTATGGCGACCTCGATAAGGGTCAAGCCACTGTTATTATTCAACTTTTTTGCCACATTCATGCTTTCATCGACTTCAAAATGTTTCGATATAAATTTTATTCAAATTTTATATATCTTAATACAGAAAGATTAAGATTTGTTAAAAAACAAGAAGATACGCAGATTAGAAGACGCTTTTTCGGACGATAAATAATGCTCTGAATTATCAGATAAAAGCCACATCGATATGCTCACGGGTTTCGCTTTGCAATAATTTCTGGTTGGTTTCTTTCAAACGTTTTATCAGCATTGTGACAAGAGCGCTTAAAACGGGATCACACCCCTCCATCATGCTTTCGAGGGAATCAGGCGTAATCAAGAGCAATTCCGTTTCCTCCAGAGCATCCACATTGGCTCCGTATTCCGCGCCCTGATCTTTAAAAATAGCCGTTTCACCAAAGATATCCCCCTCTTCCAATATAGCGAGATCCACAACCTTGTCGTTGTTTTTGAGGTAAACCCTGACTTTTCCGGATATAATCATGTAGGCCGCGGTGGATACATCACCAGCCTTTACTATTCTTTCACCAGGGGAATATTGTTCTTTCTTGGACGTCATGAATATTATCTTGAATGATTTGTTAAGCCTTTATATCTTACACAAATAAATCTTCGTACAAAAGCCTGCTTTTTGTAAACGCACTTAATTATCAGGTCAGGGGAAGAACCTCTTTAATTCTATTAATCTTTAGGCAGATTATGAACTCTCAGTTTTCATTATTACGCGACCGCCGTTTTGCCCCTTTATTCATTACACAGTTTTTGGGTGCCTTTAATGATAACCTCATGAAAACATTTGTGGTTATTATGATTGCCTATGCGATCTGGGATAGCAAACCCTTTTCGCCCGAAGTTCTTGTTTCGCTGGCGGCCAGCATTTTCATGTTGCCTTTTGTGCTATTTTGTCCGCTGGCGGGGCTTATGACCGACAAATTCGATAAAAGCCTTATTCTGCGTAGCACCAAAATCGCCGAAATATTTATAGTGATATTGTGTATCATCACTCTCTACAGCCAATCTACCATGCTGGCTTTGCTGGTTTTATTTGCCCTTGGCACGCAATCTGCCTTTTTTAGCCCCGGAAAATTTTCCATCCTGCCCCAGCATCTTCACAAGGAGGAATTAATCGGCGCAAACGGCCTGATCAGCACAGGTACCTATCTGGCAATACTTGCCGGCTCCATCTACGGTACATTAATAGCCCTTAAAACATTCGATACGGAAATCATTTCCGTGAGTATGCTGGCCTGCTCGATAGCCGGTTTAATTGCGAGCCGTTTTATACCGCCAGCCCCCTCAGATAAACCGGATATCCCTTTAACCTATAACCCCTTTATTACCGCCGCCGATACGCTCCGCATAGCCTACACCAGCAAAGCAGGATTATTCTGGGCCATTTTGGCCGTATCCTGGTTTTATTTTGTGGCCGCCACTATTCATGCCCAGTTTCCCAACTTCGTCAAGCAAACTCTAAATGCCGATACGAACATTCTGGCAATCTTCATGGTTGTTTTTTCCCTTGGCATTGCGGTAGGCGGACTTTTGAACAATAGATTATTAAAATCCCAAATTTCAACGCGCCTGGTTCCTTATGCCGCCTTTGCCATTGCCATATTCGCGGCCGATCTTTTTTATGCCGGCGGCCTGTTTTTCGCTCAAAATCATAATAGCGCGCTCTTAACGCCGGCAGAGTTCTTTCATACTGTTCTTGGATGGCGCATTCTGGCCGATATATTCTTTTTATCCCTGGCGGGCGGCCTTTATATCGTGCCCTTGCGCTCTGTCATACAATCTTTGACTCCTCCTGAAAATTGCGCACGCATAATGGCGGCAAACGCCCTCACCGATTCTTTATTCATGCTAGTGTCTTCCATTATGGCCACAATTTTGCTATCGATAGGATTGCTGGTTCGGGATTTGTTTTTGGTGCTGGCCTTGTTAACGCTCTGCGTCGGTTTTGCGCTTGCAAAATATAAAAAATTCTAAAAACACTAATTTTATTGTTAATTTAAAACGGATAGACCCAAATGAAACCTTTGCTTGTTTTTGCGATGAAAGAAGAGAGCAAAGATGTATTTACAGGGTATGAAGTTCTGCATACCGGCATTGGCAAGGTAAACGCCGCTTACGCGCTCACCGCAAGGCTGGCCAACAACAAGCCCTCTATTGTTATTAATCTGGGTACAGCCGGAAGCCGTAAACACAAAGGCGGTACAATCGTGAACTGCACGCAATTTATTCAGCGCGACATGGATGTCACTTTGCTGGGCTTTGAAAAATGGCAAACCCCGTTTTCCAGTGATCCTGTCATCATCGAACACGGCAAAAAAATTGATGGCCTGACTCAGGGCATCTGCGGCACGGGCGATAATTTTGATACCAGCGATAATGCGATTGAATTTGATGCCGTGGATATGGAAGCATATGCGCTCGCCTTGATATGTGCACGCGAAAACATTCCCTTTTTATGCCTTAAATATATTTCCGATGGGGCGGATGACAGCGCCGGAAAAGACTGGAACAAGGCCCTTGAAATCGCCGCTAATTCTTTAAAAGGCAGTTTATTAACCATTCCGCAGAAAGATATGACCTCATGAATATTGGTAAGCTCTTTATTGTTATCGTTCTCATCTGCTTTCTAGCGGTGGGGGGCTACTGGTTCTACACCCAGCAAAAACGGAATTCCCCTGCGGCAAATCAAATACAGCAGCAAAACCAGCCGCTTACAGCCCTAACCC
>JBKHDZ010000045.1:0-13673 GCA_046541095.1 Alphaproteobacteria bacterium | reverse complement strand
TTCAAAAGGAGGAATATCATGATAGGCGGTAAAGGTTTTGTGATCCAGAATGGCGGCCACAGTTCTAAGGGATACAACATCATCACGCTTGGCGGCCAAAATCGTGGCAATGGCACCGCCGCCGTTATAACCGATCAAATGCAAATCGGTAAGGTTATAACGCGCCTTAATCTCATTGATGGTATCATTCATCAGGGCAACCGCTTTCGCTGAATATCGCTCGCCTTTCCAGAGTTCATCGCCGCAAATTCTGTCCTTGCTGGTCATCCCGGAATATTGGCAAGGGCGTGCAAGATGGGCCACGTTATCATGTAAATCATGGGCGGCCATATGCAGGGCGACCGGATTTATCGGAGTAGGGTTTATCGATTGATAGCGGCGGTTATGGCGCAAGCTATGCGTGATACCATCGCCTTCGATATAAATATGGGCAGGTTTGTAACGCTCATGCATACGTTCATGCACGGTTATGGCATACCCATCAATATCAACTTCACGCTCGATCATCCACACGGGCGCAGATATGCGTTTGGCCGCTTCTTCACGGGGAAAATTGGTGCAAGCCGCGAGTGAGCCTAAAAGCGCCAGCGCCGAGAAACCTAATACTGTTTTACGAAGGGAGAAGTGCAGCATATATATGTCCTGAAATATCTGATTTATTGAATCTGTTTATATTACTATACGGTATCATATATAAGGGGTGCAATCCCTAAGCCCCTCTGTTTTTCAGCCTGGTTTCCAGCCAGCTTTCCATTTTTCCAGAGGCAAAATTTCAGGCTCGGCACCGTTATTATGAAACCATGAATCAACCGCATAAAGCCTGCCGCTATTATTCTCGTGAATAACGGCGGTTTGATGGGGCCAGCGCCCCGCATGAATGATCGGCAGGCGCACGCTCGGGTTTCCAACGCTGTGAAATGAAAGCCATCCTTTTTGCTCTAACAAGGTCAGATAAATTGTTGTATTTAAACTCTCATCCACACAGTCCAGTTGATTGCCTTTGGCCCCCATATGCTTGAACGTGCCTGCTTTGTCGCTCGCTGTGCCGGCTTTTTCTCCCATTATCTGTTCGAAAGCGGCAATGGCCTGTTTGGTTTTTTGGCGCTCTTGAGCCGGCGTATTGCTCGCAGGCGTCATAATGCTCTCAATGTGTTCCCATTCTTGCTTGGTAAGCGCAATATCGGCCCGTTTGACACAGCCATAGCCATAGCAATGCGGCACAGGTTTTTGAATATCTACAATAATATTTTTACGTTGCAGGGCTGTATTGGCGTGCCGCTCCATCCCGCAGGCTGATAGAAATGCCGCCATAAGAAAAATACAGATTAATCGCATGCCAGTGTGATTTGAATGGGTGTGTGGTCTGATGGTTTATCCCAGCCGCGCGGCTCTTTATGAATTTCACAGGCCTCCAGCCGATCGGCCAGTTCAGGCGAGAGCAGGAAATGATCAATCCTGATGCCTTTATTTTGCGGCCATGCGCCTGCCTGATAATCCCAGAAAGTGTATTGCTCACCCTTTTGATTAAAAACCCGTAAAGCATCGGTGAGTCCCAGATTAACCATTGTGCGGAACAAGGCGCGGCTTTCAGGTCGAAAGAGCGCATCGCCTTCCCAGACTTTGGGATCATGGCAATCCTTGTTTTCAGGAATGACGTTGAAATCTCCGCCAATGGCAAAAGGGCGCTGTTCACGGCGCAAATCGGCCAGCCGTGCTTTTAAATGGCTCATCCAGCCCAGCTTGTAATTGAATTTTTCCGTGCCAACGGGGTTACCGTTTGGAAGATAGATATTGATAAAACGTAAGCCCTTTATATCGGCTTCGATATAGCGGGCCTGATCATCATTATCATTGCCGGGCAGATTGGTGTGAATGACTTTAATATCATGGCGCGAAAATATCGCCACGCCGTTATAGCTTTTCTGGCCAACCGCTTTGCATGTATAGCCGGTATCTTTAAATTCGGCTTCGGGAAAATCCTGCGTTTTTAATTCCTGCACCATCAAAATATCGGGCTGATATTCGGCCAGATATTTTTTAACATGCTCCATGCGGGCATTAACTGAATTGACATTCCACGAAGATATTTTCATGGCATAAAGTTTAGGGCGGTTTTATCCGATGTACAAGGAAGCGAGAGGTTTATACAGAAAAAGATGTACCGCAACCGCATCCCGCCACAGCGTTAGGGTTTTCGATTTTGAAATCCGATCCGATGAGCGCATCTTCGAATTTGATTGTTGAGCCTTCTAAAAACGGCAAGGATATATCATCGGTAATGACGGCATCGGAAAAAACGAGATCTGATTCTTTTTTCTCATCGGTTAAATCCAGCATATATTGAAAGCCGGAACATCCGCCGCCTTCCACGCGCACGCGCAGCATGAGGGCGTCCAGATTTTTCTCGGCTCTCAGCTCTTCAAGGCGTTTTATGGCGCTGTTATCGACGTTTATGCTCATATCTTATTATATAACATTTTGGTTCGTATAAGCGAGGGGGAGTATTAAAAATCAATATCAATTTTAAATAGGGTTGTATTCGCGTTGGGGGCGCGCTGATGGTATATTCGGGGTTCGGGAAATTTAGGGAGGTTTTCCGCCGCCATCATAAAGGCTGTTTCGAACATCAGGGGATTAATGCGCGGACCTTGATAATCAATGTGAATCTGCCTGCGATCACCGTGAGGATTTTTTAAGGCGACGGGGCGAGACGTCTGCCGATTGGCAAAAGCAACTCCCAGACTTAAATCCAGTAAATTTCTGAGATAACTCCAGCGGTTGAAATTCGTGTGTTCAGGATTAACGGCTGAGCAATTAAAGTCCAAAATCAATCTATTTACAGGCATCGCATGTTCCTTTACTTTGAATTTTCAGGGGAACTATAGAAACGGAAATTCACTATGTCCAGCAAAAAGGCTTCTAAAATAGAGACGAATTCGTTAGAGAATCCCGATTATAATTTTTGTGCCTTGCCGCTGGCATCCTATGCCTGCCGCCCCGACCAAAGCCGTGGGCGCATTCATGAGGAGGGGGAAAGCGCAACCCGCTCTCCCTATCAGCGCGACCGTGACCGCATCATTCACACATCGGCTTTTCGCCGTCTGCGTTCTAAAACGCAAGTCTTTGTCTATCATGAGGGCGATCATTACAGAACGCGCTTGACGCATACTTTAGAAGTTGCGCAGATCACCCGCTCGCTGGCCCGTGCTTTGATGGTCAATGAAGATCTGGCCGAGGCGATTGCGCTGGCGCATGATCTGGGGCATACACCCTTTGCCCATATCGGCGAGGAGTTTTTGAAAGACTGCATGAAAGATTATGAAGGCTTCGAGCATAACGACCAGTCTTTGCGCATTTTAACAACGTTGGAGCGGCGCTATCCGAAATGGAACGGGCTGAACCTGACATGGGAAACGCTGGAAGGTGTGGTCAAGCATAACGGCCCGGTGAAAGGCCCATTGCCTGTGACCTTGAAAGAATTGCAATCCCAGGTTGATTTGCAAATTGATACCCATGCCTCGATGGAGGCGCAAGTGGCAGCGATCAGCGATGACATTGCCTATAACAATCATGATGTGGAAGATGGTTTGCGCGCCGGATTGTTTACCCTGCATGATCTGGAAAAAATACCGATGCTGCGCCGGATTATCCGCGCCACGCGTGAAGAGCTGGGCGATATGGATGAGCGCTATATCATTTTTGAAGTGATCCGCGAAATGACGGGCAAGATGGTCAATGATGTTTTGCGCCAGACGCGGGAAAATCTGGCGGAATTAAAGCCGCAAAACCCTGATGACGTTCGCATGGCAGGGCGCCAGATTGTCGGCTTTAGCGAGGATATGAAAGACGAGGTTGGGGAATTGCGCGATTTCCTTTTTGATCGCATGTACCGCCATTACACAATTAACCGTATCTGGCTGAAGGTCGAAAAAATCGTGACCGATCTCTTTAAGGCTTTTACCACCAATTACCGCCTGCTTCCCGATGCCTGGCAAAGCCGCGTGGAAGAGGCGGGGGGAATGATTGATAATATCGCTCTTGCCCGCATTGTGGCCGATTACATTGCCGGCATGACCGACCGTTATGCCATCCGTGAGCATGAGCGTCTTTTTGATCTTTATTGGGATTTAAGAAGCCAGTAATAAAAAAGGCATCGGGTTCGCCCCGATGCTTTTGATCTGGAACATATTATTTAAAGTATATCAGACCGGACCGTTTAGGCCATTATCATTTGAGGGGGCCTTGGGTGTCGTATCTTCATAAAGCTCGAAAAACGCTTCTGCGGAATAGGCAGTGTAGCCATCAACATCATCGTTATTTTCCACCAAAATATATCCTGCCGGTATGTCACAAGCACCGTCTTCAAAGTCGAAAGTGACATCTTTCTGCAAAACAACATATTTAACGGTTTCATCATCAACGCACTTCATGAACTTTCCTTGTGGTTCAGGGGCAATGCCGTGTGCACTGGCGTTAAAGGTAGCGCTAAAATCTGTATTTGAATAGAAGCGAGGCTGTCCGTCTTCGGGTAAAGTGACAAGATATCCATCTTTTTCAGCGGCGCC
The DNA here is from genome assembly GCA_046541095.1 of Alphaproteobacteria bacterium. Classification (GTDB taxonomy): domain Bacteria; phylum Pseudomonadota; class Alphaproteobacteria; order Micavibrionales; family Micavibrionaceae; genus UBA2638. The sequence goes on along the minus strand of JBKHDZ010000045.1, from coordinate 9,108 downwards.
AACTACACCTAGCTTTGTGTCAGACCAAGGCTGGGTGAAAATTTCTTGCCCTTTTTTTACGGCTTCAATTTTTGCATCGGCAGGAAGTTCCACTTCTCCTTTGACTTCAATGTCATCAAAATATTCTTCAATCTCGTTCTTAAATTCATCCTGGCTAAAAAATCTTGAATTGCCGTTATCCATCTCAACTCTATAGCCATCTTGCGGCGCGCGAACCTGTACGGGTAAACCCATATTAATAAACATCAGGTCTCCGGCTTTAACTTCTTCGATTTTGATGGTCAATGTTCTGACACATTCTTTGGCATCGCTTGCATGTTGATCGAAATAGTCTTGTGCTTTAATCATAAAAAAACTCCCTTGCGTAAATATTGAAATGCCATGAGATAATATACGATCTCGAAAATGTCAACATGGAAACGATGTTTTGCAGCAAAAACATTAAGTGTGCATAACATTGGCGGTTGCCTTGACCCTATGCTTTCACTTTTCCTAATCTGTAACTATGCAACAAGGACATGATTATAATCGATTTGGCCACCGCCCTTTACAAGGGGGCGATAGCCCGTTGAGTGCCATCAGGCCGCAGGGCACTGCAGGATCGCCGTTTTCATCTTATCAGAGTAAATCAGGAGGTTTTATGAACCGTATTACCCGTTCCCCTTTATTATCGACTTTTGGAATTCTGGCCGCAGGCAGTTTGTTTGCCTTTGCGATTTACAGCTTTTATCCGGAAAGTGATGCGGTGGAAGAAGTTGTCCCTGTGATCAAGGCCGAAGTTGCGCCGATTAAAATCGAGCCTGCCAGAATGGGCGGTATGGAGATACCTTTTGAAGACAGCACGGTTTATGATTCTCAGCGCCGCGCTGATATAAATCGCGCCAGTCGCGTTGAAAACCTGCTTGAGCCCGCTTCTGGTGATGAGGAGCCGATGAGCCGTGCGGAAATATCTGCCAGGCTGGAGGCGCAATCTTCTGACGCGCCCAAAATAAATATTACCGAAGATATTACGGCGGATATGGTTGAAACAGTTGCCGAGGTTAATAAGAGCGATGCAGGCGCGGAAGAAATTGCCGCAAAGCCAATTCGCAATATTCTGGAAGATGTGCCGGAAGAAAAAACAGCGCAAAGTAATGAAACGCAAAACACAAGTAAAGTTGTTCCTGCTGAGCGCGTAGTTATTCATCAGCCTGCCGCTTCACCGGAAACGCTTGCTTTTGTACGCTCTGTTCTGGATAAAAAAGATGCGGAAGCCATAAAAGCCAAGAATACAGGCGATGTTCCTGTCGCCTCTGCCGCGCCTGAGCCTGTGCGCGCCGAAGCTATTGAGCCGGCTGCAGGAACAGAAGGCAATATCATCACCAAAGGCACGCATTACGTACAGCTTGCCAGTATTTCCGATAAGGGCCGCGCCGATGGAGAATGGGAAAAATTAAAGGCCGAATTTTCTGCCGCTATTCCTTCGGCCTCAAGTTTCCGCGTGCAGGAAGCTAATCTCGCTAAGGGAACATTTTTCCGTATTCAGGCCGGACCCTACAGCAAGCAACAAGCACAGGATATTTGCGAATCAATTAAAACGCAAAAGCCGGGAGGATGCCTCGTTGTCCAATAAATCTTTTGCAGATGCCCCGCGGGATTCTCTGCCGATAATCTTTGCTTTGAGCGCTCCCGTTCTGACCGAACAGGAGCGTGATTTTTTTAAGGAGGCGCGGCCCTTCGGTTTTATCTTTTTTAATAAAGATGGCGCGCGCAATATCGAAAGTCCCGACCAGGTTAAGGCGCTTAGTGCCTCTTTGCAAGATGCTGTTGGCTGGGAATGTCCTATTCTGATTGATCAGGAAGGCGGGCGCGTCCAGCGCTTGCGGGCGCCCAAATGGCGCAACTACCCGCCCGCGCGCAGTTTTGGTGAACTGGCCGAGCATAATCCCGATAAGGCGCTTGAGGATTTGCGCTTTAATTCCCTGCAAATGATCGAGGATTTAAAAGCCTGCGGCATTAATGTGAATTGTACGCCCGTGATCGATGTGCTTTCGAAAGAAACGCATGATGTGATCGGCGACCGCGCTTTTTCCAGCGATCCCGTGATTGTGGCGCGGCTTGGCTTATCCGTATGCCGCCATTATCTGGCCAATAATATTACGCCCATTATCAAACATATTCCGGGGCACGGGCGCGCGGCGGCGGATTCGCATCTGGAATTGCCGGTTGTAGAGGCGGGCAGCAATGATCTGGCTACGCGCGATTTTAAACCCTTTGCCGATATAGCCACGAGCGAAGTAGGGTCCGCTGTCTGGGCGATGACCGCGCATGTGAAATACAGCGCGCTTGATGATAAGCCTGTTACCATTTCGAGCGAGATTATTGAGAAAACCATTCGTAGCCAAATCTGTTTTGAAGGGATTCTTATCAGTGATGATCTGGATATGAAGGCGCTGGAGCCTTATGGAGCGCCGCCGGAAATGGCGGTGCAATCCCTGAAAGCCGGGTGTGATTTAACCCTGCATTGCTCGGGCGAACTGGCCATGATGAAGAAAATTGCCGAAAAACTGCCGAAAATAAGCGATTCTGCGCTAAAACGCTTGCAAAGTGGCGCTGAATTAAGGAAAAAGGTGGCATGAGCGAAACGCCTGCAAAACATATAGAATTCGAAGAAGATCCGCCGCGCCGCGCCGAAGAAGCCCAGCACGCGGCCGACCGACTCTTGCTGAATATTGACGGTTATGAAGGGCCGATTGAAATCTTGCTGGATATGGCGCGCACGCAAAAGGTAGATATTCGCCAGGTTTCGATTTTGCAACTGGCGCGGCAATATCTGTCTTTCATCGAGCGTGCGAAGGCCTTGAATCTGGAACTTGCGGCCGAATATCTGGTGATGGCGGCATGGCTGGCTTATTTGAAATCACGCTTGCTTCTGCCCAAGAATGAAGAAGATGACGAGCCAAGCGCCGAGGAAATGGCCGAAGCCCTGCAATTCCAGCTACGCCGTTTGGAGGCCATGCAAAATGCCGCCGAGGCACTTCAAAGCCGCCCGCAATTAGGCCAAGATGTTTTTTCCCGCGGCAAGCCCGAGGGTTTGAGTGTTATCACGCATACGCGCTGGGATGCCAGTCTTTATGATTTGCTCAAGGCTTACGGCGATATTAAACGCCGTGCCGATGACCAGCATTATGATCTGCCCGATTTTGCCTTGATGAGCACTGATGATGCAGTGAGCCGCTTAACGCGCATGCTGGGCAATTTGCCGCGTAAAGGCCCACATAGTGTCTGGGCAACATTGTTTAGCTTTTTGCCTGAAAAAATGAGAGATAAATTATATGCCAGATCGGCCATGGCTTCGACCTTTACGGCCTCGCTGGAAATGGTAAAGCAAGGCAGTCTGGAAATAAAACAGGACGGAGCGTTTCGGCCCATATATGTGCGAAGCTATAGCGTTGAAAGCAATCAGGATGGTGCGCCATGAGTGATGATAATGTTAATAATGTAAATGAAGATAAAAGAATCCTTGAAGCCTTGCTCTTTGCATCCAGCCGCGCGTTGAGCCCGCAGGATTTGCACGAGCGTATGCCCGACGGGGCCGATGTTGGCGCTTTGCTGAAAGAATTGCAGGCCGATTATGCGGGCCGCGGCGTGGAATTGGTGAATATTGAAAATCAATGGGCGTTTCGTACAGCTTCCGATCTGGGTGAAGCCTTGAGTATGGAGAAAAATGTCCAGCGTAAGCTCTCGAAAGCGGCGATGGAAACAATGGCGATTGTGGCCTATCACCAGCCTGTGACCCGCGCCGAGATTGAAAATATTCGCGGTGTTGCCACTCATAAAGGGACGCTGGATGCGTTGATCGAGGCGGGCTGGGTCAAGCCGGGACGCAGGCGGGAAACGCCGGGTCGCCCTTTAACATGGGTGAGCACGACGGAATTTCTTGATCAATTCTCGCTTTCTTCTATTATGGACCTCCCCGGACTGGATGATTTGAAGGCTTCCGGCCTTTTGGATCGCCGCCCGGCTATTGATGCAATTCCGGCCGCCAATGATTTATTCGCGCAAGTTGAGCGCGAAGAGGAAATGGCGCAGGATGAGGAAATGGAAGGATAAAATCAAATGACACCCGGCATCTGGCAAATACTTATTATCGTGCTTTTAATTCTTGTGGTTTTCGGCGCCAAGAGGGTTCCGCTGATTGCTGAAAACCTCGCCAAAGGGATCAAATCCTTCAAAAAAGGGTTGAAAGATGAAGAGGGCACAGAAAAAAAATCTGTGTCCGATCAAAGCGATAAAACCAATTCTTAAAATAAAAGGTTGTTCATGCTTGATTTTGGCTGGACGGAACTGATCCTGATTATGGCCGTGGCTGTTCTGGTCATCGGGCCGAGCGAGATTCCTGGCATGATGCGCGGGCTAGGGCGTTTGGTGCGCCGCCTTCAATATATTAAATACGCGGTCGCCCGGCAATTTGATGATTTTATGAAAGATGCCGATATGGAAGATATCGGCCGCAGTGTTAATTTTGAGGCACAGCGCCAGCAGGATTTTGACGAGGAAGCTGCGGATGAGAACGAGGATTTCCTGCCGGCTGACAAAGCTGAACCCAGCGGGGATGCAAATACCACCAAATGAATGATAAGGCCGAATACAGCACTGATAATTTACAGGACAGCGCTAGCCCTTTGATGGGGCATGTTATAGAGCTGCGCCGCCGTCTTGTCTGGGTGGTGGGCACTATGTTGCTGGGCACGTTGGCCTGTTTTGCCTTTGTCGAGGATATTTACGGCTTTTTGGTGCGTCCTTTGGCCGAGGCTATGGGGCAAAACGGATCGCAGCGTTTGATTTATACCGGCCTGACCGAAGCGTTTTTCACCTATATGAAAGTGGCATTTTTTGCCGGAGTATTCCTGACTTTCCCCGTTTTACTGGCGCAAATCTGGATGTTTATCGCGCCGGGGCTGTATAAAAATGAAAAACGCGCTTTCCTGCCATTTTTGGTGGCGACCCCGATTTTGTTTTTTCTGGGCGGGGCGTGCGTATATTATTTCGTTTTGCCAATGGCATGGCCGTTTTTCCTCAGCTTTCAAACAAGCGGTGCGGAAACGGTTTTACCCATTCAATTAGAAGCGCGGGTGAGCGAATATCTGGATTTGATTATGACCCTGATCTTTGCTTTTGGTCTTTGTTTTCAACTGCCCGTACTTTTAACGCTTATGGGACGTGCAGGATTGGTAACGCCGGAATGGCTCGCCTCTAAACGCAAATATGCTTTAATTGTTACGTTCATTGTCGCCGCTTTCCTGACGCCGCCTGATGTTATTTCCCAAATTCTGCTTGCCTTGCCGATTATGGCTCTTTACGAGATTTCCATTCTTCTGATTAAAATGTCCCGTCCTAAAAATGCCGCAGAATGAGCCTTTAAAAGAATATGAAGCCCTGGTGAAATCCGGTGCATTGCAGCTGGATGAAGCGCAGGCCGTTGCTGTGCAGTCTTTACAACGTTTGTATGATGAAGTCATGCATGCACGGAGCAAGCGCCCGCAGAATTTTTTCCAGCGTCTTACAGGGTTTGGAAGCATTCAAAAAGATGCCCCCCAAGGTATCTATATGTATGGCGGGGTGGGGCGCGGTAAATCGATGCTGATGGATTTGTTTTACGAGGCTTTGCCGCAAGATATGCGCAAAAAGCGCACGCATTTTCACCAGTTTATGATTGATGTGCATGATTATATCAATACGCGCCGCGATAGTGATGGCGGGCGGGAAGGGGTGGATGCAACCCTGCCTTTGCTGGCCGAGCGGATTGCCGAAAAATCGCGCGTTCTTTGCTTTGATGAATTTCATGTGACCGATGTGGCCGATGCGATGATATTGGGACGCTTGTTTACTGCGTTGTTTGACCGTGGGGTAATTGTTGTGGCGACATCCAACTGGCCGCCCGATAAACTTTATGAGGGTGGCTTGCAACGCGAGCGGTTTTTGCCCTTTATTGCCTTATTAAAAAAGCGGCTGGAAATCGTGCATCTTGATAGCCCTGTCGATTACCGCGCGCAAACGCTGGCGCGTGAAGGCCGCTATTTCTTTCCGCTCAATGATCAAAGCCGCGCCGCCATGGACAGGGTTTTTAAGAAATTAACCAATAACGCACCGCCCGAACAAGATATCATCGAAGTGAAGGGGCGTGAAATTATTGTGCCGCAGATGGCGCACGGCATAGCGCGCTTTACCTTTGCCCAGCTTTGCGAACAGCCTTTGGGCGCGGAAGATTTTATTGCTATTGCAAAAACTTATACCACGATCTTTATCGAAAACATTCCCAAAATGGGTTATGATCGCCGCAATGAAGTTATGCGCTTGATGAAATTGATCGACGCACTTTATGAGGCCAGATGTCATGTTGTGATTTCCGCTGATGCGCCGCCGGATAAGCTGTATTACGGGCGCGATCACGCATTTGAGTTCGAGCGGACGATTTCACGCCTGAAAGAAATGCAGTCTGAAACCTATAAGCGTTAGAATAAAGGGACTACATCAGGGCAATCGCTTTCATTTGCCGGGAAAAGCTCAAACAATTTTGATAGTTATCATCATTGTATAAATGTGCCGCCAGCCAGTAAAAGGGAAGATTGTCCTGCATTTTGGTGATGGCACTGCGCAGTTTTTTAAACTTTGCTTTCGTGATCGGGTAACTTTCCAAAAGCGTGCCTTGAGAATAGCGCTCATCATAAATGTAAGAATCGGTGGCAAACCAGATGCCGTAGGCGCGTGAATTGTAATCAATCTTCTGATCGGTTTTAGGGTCAATCAAGCCTTTCAGCAGGGCTTTATTGTTAAAGCCGATGTAATCTGCCTCATTATGGCCGTTTCTCAGCGCTATATAATAATGTGGCACATAAGTCCTGCGCATAGGATAGCGTGAATCAGAGCGCGCTCCGGCGGGTATGCAATATAATTCGAAGCTGTAAGAAGGCGGCATTATCATGCTTGCTCATACATTTAAAAGGCTGTGCCGGTTCCGAATTGTTGATAGCTCATCCAATTTTGTTGACATAATTTACAGGTGTGGCTAATTTATTATTTAAAACAGGATAAAAAAATAATGAGCCAAAAAAACTCATTCAGAGATTTTGTAAACGCGCGTGCGCCGCGCCATACGGCACGATTTGAAAAAGAGCTGGATCGCCATATCCAAGCGCGCCTGAACAATCATTATGTTAGTGAGGATTCATATTATTTGTTTATTGAAGAAGTTATGGATTTTCTGCGCGGCCAAAGTGATCTGCACAGCCCTGCAATAAATAAAATCTATCGCTTTGCCGATCTTGTTATTGAAAATTTTCATGGTGATAGAGGCTATGTGCATACGTGCCTGCGCCATATCCAGCATGGCAGGAACGGTCATGGTTATCACGGTTTGATGGAAGAAAAGCTATCGGGTATTTTTAATACCCAAGGTATTATGACCCATTCTTTGAGCCAGTTTTTTGATATAAAGCGGGATGGGAATTTTTCTTTGAATGGCTGGGGGGCACTGGTTCTGGACCGCCTGGATGAAGCGCAGATGCTGGCAATTCATAAGCTGGATGAAAATAGCGGGGTAGAGCGTCTTTATACACTGCAGGATCTTGTGCGCCGGGAAAAACTCTGGCGGCAGCCGGCCTGATACTCTCTTTTCAATTTCCTTCCAGAATATTCATTGATCATAAATATTATTGTGGCATCCTTGAAGATGCCCTGAGATCACGGGCGGTTTTTCAACGCTTTTGGTATGGAATTTGCAATGATTACCTTTGTAAAAAATATAATACGCAAGAACAAGAAAGGTGTGAGTCCGGAAAAAGCCGCAGATTTTAAGGCTCAAACGCAAAAGCTGAAATCTGCCGATGAAAAAGAGCGTTTAACGCTGGCAAAAAATACCGACACTCATAAGGAAATTTTGTACTATCTGGCCGAAAAAGATCCCTCCGCCGATGTCCGCAAGGCTGTGGCCGAAAATAAATCGATGCCTCTGCACGCATCGCCTATTCTGGCGGCCGATCATGATAAAGATGTGCGCCTGGCGCTGGCCTCGCGTTTGGTGGATTTGCTGCCTGATTTATCACAAGACAAGCATAGCCAGCTTTATGCCTTTGCCGTACAAGCCCTTGGAACTCTTGCTCTTGATGAAGTTTTAAAGGTGCGCGTGGCTTTATCCAGTACGCTTAAAGACCATGTGCATGCGCCCCCTAAAGTTGCGGCGCAACTGGCAAGAGATGTCGAGCGCGAAGTATCGGAGCCGATTTTGCGCTTTTGTGCGGCGCTATCTGATGAAGATTTGCTTAAAATTCTAAAAGCGCACCCGGCCACCTGGGCGATTGAAGCGATTGCGACCCGCGAGGAGGTCAGCAGCCCTGTATGTACGGCTGTTATCCATACTGATGATCGTGCAGGGGGCAAAGCCCTTCTTGAAAATGACGGGGCCTTTATCGGCGAAGATACGCTTCAGCATATCGTAAACCGCGCAAGGGAATATCCCGAATGGCAAAAACCCATGGCCTTGCGCGCGGCTTTGCCTGTATCCATTGCAACGCTGCTCGCGGAATTCGTAGATTCTTCTGTGCGCGATATTTTGCTTTCCCGCGATGATATTGAGCCCGAAGCGATGGAAGAAATTGCAAGCGTCTTTCGCCGCCGTATGGATTTTGCATCAGAGGATGAAGGATCGGAGAAAAGCGTTGCCGATCGTCTGGCCGATGTTGAAAAGCAAGGCCGCCTTGGCGAAGAGGTGATTTCAGATGCGCTGGCCATGCGCGACCGCTCTTTTGTGAATAGCGCGATTGCCCGCCTTATTAAAAGTGATGTGGAAACCGTCACCAAGATTTTTGAAATGAAAGCGCCAAAGCCGATTATCGCGCTGGCTTGGCATGCGGGGTTATCCATGCGTATGGCGCTTCAGCTTCAAAAGGAAATGGGGCATGTTCCGCCCAAAGAATTAATCTACCCACGCGAAGGCACCGATTATCCGCTCAGCGAGGATGAAATCTTCTGGCAACTGGAATTTCTGGGCCTGAAATAGATTATTCCACCGCGGGCGTTGAAAACAGGGTTTCAATGTTTTGCGGCATCAAAGCTTTTTTCGGCTCATAA